>CAYQKZ010000043.1:0-14628 GCA_964418135.1 uncultured Desulfobacterales bacterium | reverse complement strand
AACGGATAGGAAAATCCATCATGAAAATTCTGGGTGTCAAATTCAAAAACATCAATTCGCTTACCGGCGAATGGGAAATCCGCTTCGACCAGTCCCCAATTTCCGACACCGGACTGTTTGCCATTGTCGGGCCCAATGGGTCCGGCAAATCTTCGATCCTCGATGCCATCACCCTTGGACTTTACGGGGAAACGGCTCGGCTCGGAAGTCCCGAACCCGTGATGCCGAGCCGACAGGGAAAAGAATCCTATACGGAAGTGACGTTTTCGGTGATGGATCATTGTTATTGCAGCCGGTGGTCTCTCCAGCGGAGCGACGACACCTCCAGCTCCCCCGACATGGCGCTTTTTTCCCTGAACGGCGAAAAAACCCTGATGGAAAGCCGATCGATTCCGGTGCGAAACCGTATCGCCGAATTGACGGGGCTGGATTTCAAGCGTTTCTGCCGATCCATTCTTCTGGCTCAGGGCGAATTTTCAGCCTTTCTGCACGCTCTGGAAAACGAACGCGCGGAAATTCTGGAAAAAATCATCGGCCCGGAAATGCTCTCCGAAATGGCGGCATCCATTCGCACACAGGCCCAACGGGAAGCCGAGCGGCTGAACCGGCTCACGGAAGAGGCCGCCGCCTTTCAAACGCCGGACAGAACACAGGATGAGGATATCCGGGAGTTCATCGAACTGGCACAGGATGAAATCCGGACCATCGACCAGGAATTGGAAATGCTTCGGGACATGGAATCCTGGCAGGTGCGGATGGCGCAAGAACCGCTGGCTCTGGAGCATGCCGATGAAGCCCTCTCGACAGCGGAAACACGGTATGCCGAAGCTCGGAAAAGATTTGATCGGCTGGAGCGGGCCCGACCGGCTGGATTGTACACCGAAGCGTTGACCCGGATGGAACTGCTGAAGGCACGGGCGGAGACGATTCAAGAGCAAGTCCTGCTCATGCAGACACAAACCCCGGCGGAAGCGGATCGACTCGATGGCCTGGAAACGCAGCTGAATACAATCCGCAGCGAACTCGAAGCAGCCAAACAACGCCTGTCGGAACGATCCGAAGATATTACAGGTGCTGCATCTCTGGATCAGGATATTTCGGATACCAGTGCGCTTTTTCTGAAAACGGTTTCCCGGCTCGAAGCCATTGCACGCGAGCAGCGGGACACGGCCCGGATGCAATCGGAACAGGAAGAGACGGAAAAGAAACTGGTAGAACGGGTTCAGGATATCGGACAATGGATCGAGGCAAATGCCGCGGATGCCAGTCTCGATACAGAGATTCCCGCCCTGGAATCTTTGCTGAATCAGATCATCATGAATCGCCAGGAAATCGAAACAAATCGAAAACTTCGAAATACTGCGCAGAAATCTGAAGAACGTTCGGCCAAAGCACTTCAGCATGCCGAATCCGCGGTTCTGAAGGTACAGAGCAACACAGACGCTCTGAAAGAACGCAAATCTCTGCAAGACGTCCATCTTCAGGCCATTTATGCCGGAGAGACCCATGCCGGTTTGAAAGCTGTAATCGATCACGACATCAAAATCTTGGCCGCCTGCAAACACATTGCCCGTATTGCCAAAAAATCCGTCAGATTCAAAAATGTTCCGGATGAGTTGGTGGCGTATCAGACCCGAATGGAAACCCTGACAGATGCCATTTTTACGGAACAATCCCGCCTTCAGGAACTGGAAGGACAAATCCTTCAGCGCAATACCATCCGCCGGTTCGATTCGGAAAGAAGCCTGCTGAAGTCGGGAGATCCCTGCCCTCTTTGCGGTGCATCGTATCACCCCTTTCTGGAATACGGGATGCTCGACTTTTCGGAACTGGACGGTATCGTGCGGGAGCGGGAGGAGAAAATCCATGTTTTTCAAACCGAACGGGATTCTCTTGAAAAAAAAGGCCAGGCCCTGCTGGCACGCGGCAATGTTCTGGATGATTTCAAACAGGAGTGGTCCGGACTGTGTACCACTCTTGGAGAATCATGGGATTTCGGAGACAGAATCTCCCCAGGCGAACGCATCCAAACAATCCGTAAAGAAATCCGCCGGGCCCGATCCAGAATCCGCTCCGCCTGGTGGTACACGTGGCAGGTCAAGTGGGCGGATCGTCGTCTGGGACGGAAACAGGAAAAGCTTGCCAAACAACGGAATCTGCTGGATCAGATACTGGAGCAGCGCCAAATCCATCTGAACGAAACGGCCCGGATCGATGCGGAATTGATCCGTCTGGACGAAAACGGGAACACGGCCCGGATCGAGCTTGGCAGCAGACTCGAACGCTTACAGCAAACCCTGCCGGAGTCGGGCAGCGAGAGCCTGCCGGTGGAACGTCTGAAAGAGCGACTGGAAAATTATCGCAGCAGACTCCAGGAGCGAACGACGGCGGCGGATGAACTGCAACAACTCCGGGAACAATGGCAGTCTGTTTCGGAAGCGATCGACCGGTTGCAGGCGGAATCGGCTATGCTGTCCACGGAAGGCGAATCCATTCAGAAACGGCTCAATGCGCTCAAATCCGATCGAGAATCTCGATATGGTGTTCTGGACCCTGCAGGTGAACGATCGGAGCTGGAAAGCCGGGTGGAATCTCTCACTACCGAAGAGATAACGCTGTCCAGGGACGTCGATTCCCTGCGTGTTCGGATTTCGGCAGATCGGGAAGCCCTGGAGCGGTTACGCGATCAGGTACAGCAAATCCGTCAAGAAGCGGAGACAGCGGAGCAGAACCTCCTGAATCAATCCAAAGCCGTGGGTTTCGACTCGTTGGATGCCATCCGGGAAGGGCTTTCTATCCTTCAGGGCGAACAGGATGTTACCCGTGACCTTGCCGATGCCGATACGGCACGGGCGGCGGCACATCAGGCATTGACAGCCCTTCAGCCCAAGAATCCCACACCGGATTCGCTCGATACGCTCCGCTGGAAAATATCCGATGCCCTCAAGCGCCATAAGGAACTGACACAGGAAATCGACAGTGGTGAACGCACACGCGAACAGAATCGTCAGGCGGAACGTGCCTATCGCGAACTCCTTCAGGCTGTCGCCATTCAGGAAAATGCTTATGCGGAAGCCATGGCGGTTCAGAAAAGCATTGAAGGGCACGGCAGCACCGGTGGAAATCTGCACGATCTCCTGATGCATCAACTTCTGGAAGAAACCAACCGGCACCTGATGTCGCTCAGCAGCAGCCGCTACACACTGAAACCCTGCGGAGACAACGGTAAGGGGCTTTTGATCGAGGACGCTTTTCAATCCAAAGAGTTGCGGCCCGTCAAAACACTATCCGGCGGGGAATCCTTTCTGGTCAGTCTCTGCCTGGCCCTGGGCCTGTCGAACATGGCCGCTCAGCGCCATAAAATCGAGTCTCTTTTTCTGGATGAAGGCTTTGGCGCTCTCGATGATGAGATGCTGTATAAAGTGATGTCCGCCCTGAAAAACCTTCGGGCCGACGGTAAAACGGTCGGCATTGTGTCCCATGTCAAACGCCTGGCTCAGGAAATCCCCACCCAGATACGTCTGGAAAGGGAGCCGGGTGGGTCCAGCCGGATTACGGTGGTGGCATAGACACCTATGGCATGATCTCATCCATCCGGAGCGACTGTCGGTGTCTCAATGACGGTACATAGATTATATCCTTCAGATATCACAACGAAATTAAGGCAACTCAAAAAAATAATCTACCATGATTCATTAAAATATATATCACATGGATATACAGGATGGACAGGATAATGAAAAACATAGAACTGTACATATCCGAAAGGAAATACTATCCTTGGCAATATCCGATCAAACGCTGACGGTAGCTGTTCTGCCAACAGGAAATCTGTCTTTCGAATTCGAAGTATGTGAAGAGCCCCTGTCTTCCGATCGTCGGCAGATCGAGACCCGCATTTATGAAATCTATGGCGCCGACCATGCCAGAGCGTTTCTGGCAATCGGATGTATCAACCCTGCCTTTCGACTCTCTCCGTCTGTCGAGTACTGGCGGTCGATCGCTGCGACATATGTTCATGAGCTTCTCGTCCATCCCGAAACGGAATTTCTTCGCGAAAAACAGCGCATCGAACAGCCTGGGGAAAAAGGGGTCGAGTGGGCCGCCAGCGTGCCGGCAATGGTTGGGTCGGAATTGGTGAATGCAGACTTTATCACCACGATATGGATCCTGTTACAGCAAGCCTTCGTCCGTGAAGTAACGGGTCGCGGTGAATCTGTCGCGGAGATTTTGCATCTGCTGGCACCCGGTCAGATGCTGCTGGCACATCGGATTCAATTCCATCTTGTTGAAAACCGGCACGAAGAAACAATGCCGTTTGCATTTCTGGCAACCTATTCAAGGGAGAGCGATGGCGTGGATGGGCTGTGGCATCAACCGCTGAACAGAGCCCTGAAGGAGTACAGCGACGATTCCCGGAAAATGATTTCACTGCTTGCCTCCGTGAAAAAGGCTGCGGACGGTAGCCGGTTGATCCGCACCATCCTGGATTCCGGAGAGATTTTTCACATGCTCCGTTTTACACCCGCCGAAGCTTACCAGTTTCTACGGGAAACGCCGCAATATGAACAGGTTGGAATCCTGTGCCGCATTCCGAAATGGTGGAGCGCCACTCCCCGAAAAATCTCTCTGGCGCTTGCCATCGGCAACACAGCCGGCGGAAAATTAGGCGTTCAGGCAATGCTGAACTGCATGCCGCTGCTGCATATCGACGGCGAGCCTATCTCCGAGGAAGAAGCACGGGAGATTCTGGAGCAGTACGACGGCCTGGCAATGATCAAGGGCAAATGGACGGTTGTTGATCGGCAGTCGCTTCAACAGAATCTGGAACTCTTCGAACGCGCCGGGAAGATGACCAAAAGTCTTCACATATCCTTTCCGGAAGCCATACGGATGCTGCTGGGGCTTCAGCCGGCAAGGATCGACGACAACACTCCGTGGAAGGGGGACGTGCTGTGCGGAGACTGGTTGAAAGAGGTACTCGCCGGGCTCCGTTCGCCGGCGTCTCTTCAGGTTGTTGCCGTCCCCAGAGGACTGCTGGCGGTACTGCGGCCCTACCAGCAAACCGGACTCAACTGGTTGACATTCCTGCACGATCTGGGGTTTGGCGCCTGTCTGGCGGACGACATGGGGCTGGGAAAAACCATTCAAATCCTGGCCCTGCTGCAATCCCGAAAAGAAACGGCCGACAATCGATATGGACCGTCGCTCCTGATCGTGCCGGCATCACTCATCGACAACTGGCTCACCGAAATCCGCCGGTTTACCCCCGGCCTTCACGCGCATGTGATCCATCCGCAATACTCCGATGTTCAGGGGCCGGAATCGCTGTCGGATCAATCCGTCGATCTGGCGATTACCACATATGCCATGGCCCGAAAACTTTCCTGGCTGAAGGAACGGCCGTGGTATTTTCTGATTCTGGATGAAGCCCAGGCCATCAAGAATCCCGGATCGGCCCAGACCCGGCGTGTCAAAGAAATTCCGGCAGATCACCGGGTTGTCATGACCGGAACGCCGGTGGAAAACCGGATCGGCGATATCTGGTCGCTGTTCGATTTTGTCAACCGGGGACTTCTCGGATCGGCCCAGAGTTTCAAAAAATTCGCCAACACGCTTTCCGAGCGGCCCGATGGATACGGCCGGATGCGGCAGGTGATTCAACCCTATATTCTTCGGCGGATGAAAACAGACAAAACGATCATCGCCGATCTTCCGGAGAAAATCGAGATGAAGGCCTGGGCAATTCTCTCCAGAAAGCAGCGGATTCTTTATCAGCGGTTTGTGGCTGATCTGGCGGATGCTGTTTCGGATGCCGAGGGCATCCAACGAAAAGGACTGATCCTCTCCTATTTGCTGAAATTCAAGCAGGTATGCAATCATCCCGATCAGATAGCCGGAACCGGTCGGTTTCGGGAAGAAGACAGCGGAAAACTCCAGCGCCTGCGGGAAATCTGTGAATCCATACTTGAAAAGCGGGAGCGGGTGCTTGTCTTTACCCAGTTCCGGGAAATGGTGGCGCCGCTCGATCAGTTCCTGAATTCCGTGTTCGGCCGACCCGGCGTTCAGCTCCACGGCGGAACCGCAATCGGCAAACGGAAGGAAGTCGTTGCCACATTTCAGAATGAAGCGGATTATGTACCGTATTTCGTGCTGTCCCTGAAAGCCGGCGGCGTCGGATTGAATCTGACCGCAGCCAATCATGTCGTTCATTTCGATCGCTGGTGGAACCCTGCCGTAGAGAAACAGGCCGAGGACCGGGCTTTTCGGATCGGGCAGAAACGCAGCGTGATCGTTCATCAGTTCATCTGCAAAGGAACCGTCGAAGAACGAATCGACGAGATGATCGAAAGCAAAATCGAATTGTCGGAAAAAATCCTTTCATCCGGCGCGGAATCCTGGATTACGGAAATGTCCAACGATCAGATCCGGGAAATGTTCACCTTGACATTGACAGAAGACAAATAGAAACAGAGACCGGCGGATGCTTGTGGAAAGATATTCACATGGATATACAGGATGGACAGGATAATGAATAAGAAAGAATGGAAGTCTTTATCATGTATAACTGCCGGTTTTTATGGGATTGTATATTGCCTTATCCATCTATTGGTAATATAAAGGATATCCATTTGGTATCTTACACGCTTTTACATATGATCGTGTTCAAGGCAGGTGCTGCAATATCACTCACTTTTTGACATGGACAGGAGAAAAATAGGCGATGGGATGGTATGGCGGTTTTGCTCCCTATGTGCCGGTGGCGGCACGACGTGCGAATGCGCAGAAACAGGTTGAAAAACTCAGAAAAAAGCTTGGCACGCTGGAACCGGTTGTGGTTGACGGCCGAATCCTGGCCAAATCGTGGTGGGGAAAATCCTGGAATCAAAACCTGGAACGGTATTCAGACTATGCCAATCGCCTGCCGCGCGGACGATCCTACCTGACAAACGGCATGGTACTGGATCTGCGGATCGAAAAAGAAACGATTCATGCCATCGTTGCCGGAACCGCCAGTGTCCCTTACCAGATCTCCATCCGCATCCAGTCGATTTCGGATTCCGACTGGAAACGATTGGTTCAGAAGGCTCTGGGAAAGATCGAGACCCTCCAGACCCTGCTGGAAGGCAAATTCCCGGAAGAACTCAAAGACCTGTTTTTTACCAAAGAAGCCGGGCTGTTTCCAAAACCGAATGAAATCAAACTGGAATGCTCCTGCCCGGACTGGGCGGTGATGTGCAAGCATGTCGCAGCGGCTCTGTACGGGGTCGGCACCCGGCTGGACACATCCCCGGAGCTGTTTTTTACACTGCGTGGGGCCAACATGGACGATCTGATCGGTCAGGTCGCCAGAACTGAGGCCGAAGCGATGCTGAGCAGACAGTCAGTAAAATCCAGCCGGATCATCCTGCCTACCGACGACAACCTGTCCGAGATCAGTGCATTGTTCGGTATCCGCTTGATGACGGACAGCCCGGATGCTTCTCCCGTGAAACCCCTGAAATCTCCCGGACGACCCCGGAAATCTGCTGCCAAACCAGTAAGTTCAAAACCAACGTCAGCGATCAAACAAAAAAGAACGCCGAAAACAAAAAAGAAACTGCTGCCAAAGGCATGAAATTCAGTCAGGCGATTTCCAACAACCAATACCACGAAAAACACCGTCTGGTCGCTTCATGATGGGATACTCATTGCTGGAAATCACCTGAGCGTTCGATGTCCATATGAACCACGCATCATCCGTAATCATTCACCTCCTCCCCCCACCGGGGGGAGGTCGGGGGGGAATACCGTGATTCCAAACACGTCTCATCCTCTCGCTGAGATGGGGTGTGAACGGTTACCAGCATCCCGATAAGGAGCGACCTTCATGTTTGATTCAAGGAGAAATTTCGTCCATATAATCAGCTTTTTGATCTTGATTCTGCTTTTCGCCCGACCATGCCTGGCTGTCGATGTCATCCGCATCAATGGTACGGGTTCCGGCCTGCACATGATGCAGCCTATGACCATGGCTTATGCCAAAGACCATCCCGATGTACGATTCGAAATGGACAAGTCCTTGGGCAGTTCAGGTTCGATCAAAGCGCTGCTGAGCGGAGCGCTGGATATTGCCATATCGGGCAGGGCCTTGAGTCCAAAAGAAATATCTTCCGGCGCCATTCTCCAGAGATATGGACAGACCCCGCTGGCCATCGTCACCAACAAGAATGTCAGTAAAAAGGATGTCACCACCGAGGAACTCGTAACCTTCTATAGAGACAGGACTGCGAACTGGCCGGACGGCAAGAAGGTGCGCCTGGTTCTTCGGCCGCTGGAAGATTCCGATACCAAGATTATCCGCAATCTCTCGCCCGATATGGATGCCGCCATGACCATCGCCCATGATCAGCCGGGGATGATTGTGGCGGTGACCGATCCGGAGGCGTCGGAGACCATCGCCAGAACCCCCGGTGCTTTGGGGGCGTCAGGCCTTACCGGCGTCATCATCGAACAACTGCCTCTGAACGTGATGCGTCTGAATGGAGTGGCGCCAACCCCTGAAACACTTGCCAAGGGCTTGTACCCCCTTGGCAAGGAGCTGAACGTCATTACAATGAGTGTGCTGTCGGAGCCCGTTCAAAAATTTCTGGCATTTGTCTATTCCATGGAGGGCAGGCATCTGGCCCAGTCCACTGGGGTCTGGATCACGGTCGGAGAACAATCTCCTTGATGACCTCCGTGAAATATCAATTCTCTGCCGTTTCCCGGGTTACCACCCTGATTGCCGGCTTCATTGCCGCTACAATCACCCTGCTTGCGCCATTTGGATATTATCATGTATCCCTTCAACACATCGAATACAATATGGCGGTTGACAATGAACTAACGGCCGAAAGCATTACCGGAATTGTGGCTAATAACCCCAATACCTGGCAATTTGAAGAAGCCCGGCTATCTGAGATTCTGCACTACCGTCTCAAGCGCAGCATGTTTGAGACGTATCGTGTCATAGATATGCAGGGGATGGTGGTGTCCGAGGTAATGACAGAAATACCGCCACCGGTGATCGTTCGGAGAGATCATATTTTTGATGCAGGGGTACCGGTGGCCTGGATCGAACTCAATCGTTCAATTCAGCCGTTGGTCGTACACTCCATCCATGTTGCTGTTTTGTTCAGCCTGATCGGGGCACTCGTTTTTATCGTGCTGCGTCTGATTCCGATGCGGGCTGTCGCCCGTGCCTACCGGAATCTGACTCTCAGCGAACTGCGCTATCGCTCTCTGTTCAATTCCATGCGGGATGGGGTCGGGCTGTTTGAGCCTGTTCGTGATCAGAACGGAACGTTTGTCGATTTCCGCCTGATGGATGCCAACCCCACTTTCGAACAGTTCATTGGCCGCAGATTGAACGATATGCTGGGAGCGGGTGGAGATGCCATTTTAGGCGGTGCTTTTCTGGAATATCTCCCGGACATCGCCATGGTAATGGAACGCGATCGGACGTTCCGGTTCGAAAAATCGGATGCAGCCCGGAACAGGCATTATCATGTTTTCATCTTTGCGCCCACACTCGATACCTTTGCGGCCCTCATCGAGGACATGACCGAACGTAAAATTGCCGAAGAAAAGCTGCAGGCGTTTTCAAGAGAGCTTCAGCAGAAAAACACGGCATTGAAAGCCGCACTGATAAGTGCTGAAGCGGCCACCCAGGCCAAAAGCGAGTTTCTGGCCAACATGAGTCATGAAATCAGAACACCGCTGAACGGCATCATCGGCATGACGGAGGTGATTTTCGACACCCATCTGGACGATAATCAGTGGAGTATTCTAAGTACCCTCAGAACCGAGGTGAATGCCCTGCATGGCATTATCAACGATATCCTTGATTTTTCAAAAATCGAGGCAGGCAAGCTCGAATTTGATTGGGTGCCTTTCGATCTGCGCGTCTCGGTCGAGGATGTGGCAGCCAGCCTTGCCGCACGGGCAACCCACAAAGGACTGGAGCTTAGCTGCTTTATTTCGCCCGGCATCCCGCCTCATGTGATCGGTGATCCCGGGCGACTCAAGCAAATTCTGAGAAACCTTGCCGACAATGCCCTGAAGTTTACCCAGGCCGGAGAGGTCGGCATCACGGCAGACCTGGCTGAAGACACCGGAGCATCGATACGGGTACGCTTTGCGGTCAAGGATACGGGGATTGGCATCCCCAAAGATAAGCAATCGATCATCTTCGAAAACTTTACCCAGGTTGACAGTTCAACCACCCGCAAATACGGCGGAACCGGATTGGGCACCAGCATCGCCAAACAACTGGTGGCGATGATGGGTGGTGAAATCGGCCTGAAAAGCAGACCCGGTCTGGGCAGCACGTTTTTTTTTGCGGTGGATTTTGAAAAACAGGCTGCACCCAAGGTGCCCCTGTCGATTTGTAAAGCGCCTGATCTGAACGGGAAGCAGGTGCTGGTGGTGGATGATAACCGGACCAGCCGGCACGTCCTGAAAAAATATCTCAAGACGTGGGGTTGTCGGACGGCTGAAGCCGCCGGCGGGCCGGAGGCGTTGGACAAACTCCGGCAAGCCTGCCTGGCGGCGGATGACTTCGACCTGGTCTTGATGGATATGCAGATGCCGAGCATGGATGGGTTCGATACGACCCGTGAAATCAGGATAACCCGGGGGATAGAGGATATTCCGATTGTAATCCTCACCTCGGACGGCCGGCGCGGAGACGGCTCGGACTGTAAAAAACTGGGGATTCGCGGATACTTGACCAAGCCGGTACGCCGCAATGAACTGTATGATGTCTGTGTGACGGTAATGGGCGACTGCACGGAAGTCCAGGCTGTTCCGCAGACAATTACCCGCTACACCCTGTCCGAAGACAACCGGAGCAAGGTACAGATACTTTTGGCCGAAGACTATCCCTCCAGTCAGAAGGCGGTTACGCAGTACCTGCAGAGTGCAGGCTGCCGGGTGGACCTGGCTTCCGACGGACGGGAAGCCGTGGCTGCGGCCAGGCTCAAACAGTATGACCTGATCTTTATGGATGTGCAGATGCCGGAAATGGACGGTTTTGAAGCAACAGCGGAGATCCGGTCGCATGAAACGAAATTATCGACTCCGGACAATACCATCCATGTGCCGATAGTCGCCATGACCGCCCATGCCATGAAAGGGTATCGCGAGTTTTGTCTGGAGAGGGGAATGGACGATTATATCGCCAAGCCTGCCTACAAAAATGACGTCCTGACCATGGTAGAGACCTGGACCGGCAAAGGGACTGTCTGCCCGATGCCGGACATGATGCCGTCGCCCGTCAATGATCCTCCATTCGAAAAAAGGGATGCGCCGATGGATTACGATCGGGCCTTGGATGAGTACGATGGGAACCGGGAGTTTTTGATCGAGATTTTAAGCGGATTTCTGGAGAACGCCGGTCGACAAATTGAAACCATATTGCAGGCTTTGGCCGATGGAAATGCCGAAATCGTGATGAAAGAGGCCCATGCCCTGAAGGGGGGGGCAGGGCTGCTGACCGCCGTTGCACTTTCAGGGGTCGCTCAGGAGATGGAAACGATTGGTAAGTCCGGAAAGCTTGCAGCGGGCGCCGAGGTTCTGGCCAGGCTCGAGCATGAATTTCAGTATTTAACGGACTTTGTGGGACATGTTGGCAGGGCAGGTAACCCATGACGATTCGTGCCAAGACCATTTCTATTTTCTGTGCGGCCATGTGTTTTCTGGTGGGAATCATTTTTTTTCTGACCGACCACATCTTGAGGCAGCGTTCCGAAATGATCGAGCAGCAGCTGGCGCGCGATGATGTCCGTCGTGCGCGGGATGCCCTGTTCGATGAAATTGCCAGGATCGACACATTTACTGTGGATTGGTCCGCCTGGGATGAAACATATGCGTTTGCCAAGTCGCAGACCCAGGAGTTTGTCGAGCAGAATTTGTCTCACGGTGAACTTCTCAAACAACGGAAAAGCTTTATCGTGTTTGCCGATATCTCTGGCGCCATCTTCTTTTCGCAAGGACTGACGTTCACTTATGACGAGGAAGCCCCGGTTCTTGAAAGCCTTTTACAGGCCATTGCCTCCACCGATGCGCTGATCAAACACCCTGGCATCGAAAGTGCGGTAAACGGCATTATCGCTGTTCCCGAATGTCTGGTTCTGATAACGTCACGTCCTATTTTGACCAGCGATTACAAGGGTCCTGCAGCCGGTGCGTTCATTGTCGGCAAATACCTCAGCCCATCGCATATCGAAACATTGGCTAAAGAGATTCATTTGTCGATTTCCATCGACCCAGTCACCGCCTCCTCTTCCGGCCCGCAATCGCAGTCTCCTGAAAACATCGGCGTGCAGGTTGACAGCCCAAATCAAATTACCGGCCGGACACTGCTCATGGATATCACCGGCAGGCCCTGCGCGGTGTTGAGTGTGCGGTTGCCCCGCGTGCTGTACAAGCAATATATGGACAGCCTGCAGTATTTTGTGGGCGCTTTTCTATTGGTGACGCTGCTTATCGGCCTGATCTTGTATTGGGTTACCGAGCGGATCATCTTGTCTCGGCTGTCTCGGCTGGTTGCCTTTATCAAGGGAATTCAATCGACGGAAAGACTCTCTTACCGTATCACACTCGGCGGCAGGGATGAAATTGCGGCAATCGGCGCGGGCGTCAACGACATGCTCGAAAAGCTCGCCCGCGATGTTGACCGGAGTGTGTATGCAGAGCAGGCGCTGCAGGCCAGTGAAGAACGCTACCGGCATATTTTCGAGTCGTTCATGGATGTTTATTACCGCATCGATGCCGACGGCATCATTTGCGACCTGTCACCGTCGATCCTACATTTATTGGGCTGGACGGCTGATGAACTGATCGGAAAGCAGGTAACCCATTTGTATCGGGATCCGGCTGAATACGTGCAGTTGGTGGCTCTGCTTGCCGATCGAGGGTCGATCTACGATTTCGAAATAACGCTGATGGACAAAATCGGCAATCCATTGCCCGTTTCGGTATGCAGCCATGCATGCAACGATCCACAGGGGCGTTTTACCGGGGAAGAGGGAAGCATCCGGGATATCACGGAGCGCAAGCGCGCAGAGGCGGAACTCACCAAGGCCAAGGAGTCTGCCGAGCAGGCCAGCCGGGCCAAAAGCGAATTCCTGGCCAACATGAGCCATGAAATCAGAACACCGCTGAATGGCATTATCGGCATGACGGAGGTGATCGCCGACACGGCCCTCGATGAGAACCAGCGGGACATCCTTTATACCATTACCACAGAGGTGAAAGCCCTGCATGGGATTATCAGCGATATTCTCGATTTTTCAAAGATCGAGGCCGGCAAACTCGACTTCGATAGAATCCCTTTCGACCTGCGTGTCACGGTCGAAGATGTGGCGGTCAGCCTTGCCGCACGGGCACATCGGAAGAATCTGGACATCAGTTGCTTTATATCGCCCAGTCTTCCGCCCGACCTGATCGGAGACCCAGGGCGGTTGAAGCAGATTCTGCGCAACCTGACCGAAAATGCTCTGAAGTTTACCCACAAGGGGGAGATCGCCATATCGGCCGTCTTGGCGGAAGAGACTGCCGAAACGCTCCGTATTCACTTTGCGGTCAGAGATACCGGTATCGGCATACCCGAAGATAAGCAGTTGATCATTTTCGAGACATTTACCCAGGCCGACAGTTCGACCACCCGTAAATACGGTGGGACCGGGCTGGGTACCAGTATCGCCAAACAACTGGCGGAAATGATGGGTGGTGAAATCAACCTGGAAAGCCAGTCCGGACAGGGCAGCACATTTTATTTTACAGCGGTTTTTGAAAAACAGCTTGCTCCCAAAGCGCCCCTATCACTTTGTAAAGCGGCGGATATGGACGGTAAGCGGGTTCTGGTGGTGGATGACAACCGAACCAGCCGGCATGCGCTGACAGAATATTTCAAGAGTTGGGGGTGCCGGACGGCTGAAGCTGCAGGCGGGTGGGAGGCGCTGGGCCGACTCAAAGAAGCCTCTCTAACGGCAGTACCTTTCGACCTGGTGTTGATGGATATGCAACTACCGGATATGGATGGATTCGATACCTCCCGCGAAATCCGGAAAACCTTGGGGATAGAACACATTCCGATTGTGATTCTGACTGCGGGCGGCCGGCGCGGAGATGGATTGGACTGTAAAAAGCTGCGAATTCACGGATACTTGACCAAACCCGTGCGGCGCAACGATCTGTATGATGTCTGTGTGACCATTCTGGGTAACTGCACGGAAGTTCAGACAATCCCACAGACAATTACCCGATACACCTTATCCGAAGACAACCGGAGAAAGGTACAGATTCTTTTGGCTGAAGACTATCCTTCCAGTCAGAAGGCAGTCACGCAGTACTTGCAGCGTGCCGGCTACCGGGTGGACCTGGCTTCCGACGGACGGGAAGCTGTGGCCGCTGCCAGGCTCAAGCAGTATGACCTGATCTTTATGGATGTGCAAATGCCGGAGATGGACGGTTTTGAAGCAACAGCGGAGATCCGGGCGCATGAAATGAAAATATCGACCCCGGACAATATCATTCACGTTCCGATTGTGGCGATGACCGCCCACGCCATGAAAGGCTATCGCGAGCTTTGTCTGGAGAGGG
>CAYQKZ010000042.1:6134-14732 GCA_964418135.1 uncultured Desulfobacterales bacterium | reverse complement strand
TAGAGCCACGTCCGTCAAATTTTATATTTACGATCCAGAATCGTGACATGACTCCAGTCTATTCCGGGCGGGGTTGCCAGTAGTTGGCTGCATCGCTGCTGATACAGACATGAAGGTGGATCACCGGGCCACTGGTTTTCAACCTGGTTGAACATCGCCAGGGAATCATTCCATTTTCGATTTCGATAATATTCCATTCCCTTTCGATAGATATCGAGTGGTTCAACAAAAACAGACTGGTTGGCGATTCTGTCCATGATCTGATAAATGGTTACGGGTTCATGCTTGCCTTGAACGCGGACAACATCCAGTTCCCTTCCAACAAACTGATGATTGACCGCTTTCCAGGTTGCTTCGCTGACGACAATGGGCACGCCGTACAGTTTGGTCAACCCCTCTATTCTCGATGCCAGATTGACATTGTCTCCGAGTACCGTGTAATCGAATCGATGCTCCGATCCCATGTTTCCGACAATCATCCAGCCGGAATTGATGCCGATACCGATATGAAAAACTGGTTTTTCCTGCTTGCGCCAAGCACTATGCAGCGATTCGAGGCTGGTTATCATATCGAGAGCTGTGCAGCAGGCCCGATAGGCATGATCTTCCTGCATCAGTGGCGCGCCGAAAATGGCCATGATGGCATCACCGATATATTTGTCGAGAGTTCCATGCTGTTCGAACACCACCTGTGTCATGCACGTCAGGTACTCATTCAACTGGGAAACGAGTTCCTCCGGAGGGATCATTTCCGAAAGGCTTGTAAATCCCCGAATATCTGAAAAAAGTATGGAAAGCTCTTTCTTTTCCCCACCCAATCGCAGTTGTTCCGGATGATCCAGCATTTCTTTGACGACAGAACGATGGACATACAAGCTGAATGTTTGACGGATCATGTGCTTTTCCCTTTCCTCCACCAAGAACCGGCTGGCGGAAATGCATGTATAAGACAGCAATAAATTGGATATGGGATAAACATGAATCAGCCAATTGCCGAAGTTTAAAAAAGCCACATGGGTGATGACGATATAACTTCCGGTCAGAATGGCCATGACGGCGGTCAACGACAGGATATTCCGGCAAATGAACGAAAAGAGTAGAAATATGATGCCGGTGCCGATGATCGCAACCATATCGTACAATGGCGCTGTACGGTCCGAGCGATCCAGGAATTGTTGATTCATAATATTTTCGATGACGGTACAATGCATTTCAACACCCGGGAATGCCGGGAAAAAGGGTGTGGGTCGCATATCATGAAGACCTTTGGTGGTATTTCCGATAATGACGACGCGGTCTTTCAGACAATCGACAGGCGCATCGCGTCGCATGATTTGAAAAGCGGAAAAATGGGGGAACAGATATGCGGATCCATAATGATTGACAAGAATTTCTCCCCGGCTGTTGGTGGGGATGGAAATCGGCCCGATATTCATACGCTGGATACCCTGTTGATCGATGGATAGGGTAACCGGTTTTTCCGGAAATCCCGCTGACAACGTTTTAAGTGCCAGAGAGGGGAAGAACCGGTTTTCATATCGAATCACAAGGGGCATCCAGCGAATGGTCCCATCCGGGTCTGAAAGTACATTGAAAAAACCCTTGGATGGCACCGTTTTCTCGATAATCGGGATATTGACTTCCATCCCCACCGCTTCATTCAGATATCCAGCCGGTGGATTTTCGATGATCCGAACAATGGAAAACTCAGCTTTATCAAGAACTTCTGGAGATGGAGTCGGTGGAAAATAATCGTTTTTATCGAAATAAAAATAATATCCAAGCACGACAGGAATTGATAATCGATGGATGGCTGTGGACAGAATGACATCGTCATCTTCTTCTTTTGCCAGCGCATCGAGTAACCCGTCGATCGACTTTGCGGCAACGGACGGTTCCGTCCGAAGTTTTGATTTTAATTCTAAAATAGCATGCTGACGGAGGTTGAGATCGTTTTCAAAAAAGCCCATATCCAGTCCGATAACCCTGGCACCGTATTCCTGAGACGCTTCGATCAATGAAGCGATTTTTCGTCGGGGCCAGGGCCATCTTCCTTCCCGGTTGACGCTTTCTTCGTCAATGGTGACATATGCAACCCTTCCGGATGGTTGGATAACCCCGCGCTGTTTGAAATGGAAATCCCACGCTTTCAGTTCAACAAATTCCAGAAAAGGGACAACCAGAAAATACAGGGCGATCATTACCATTGTGGAGAGAGAAACAAAAAAAAATTCCCGGAGATATTTACGTTTCATTATCGGATTCTAATATGGAAATTATTTTTTGTGAATATCTATCGTTTGTTAGAATCATGATGAAAGACACAAGTCAATCGTTTTTGTTTCTTTCAGGAAGATGAATGGTTGTTGACTTCCAGATTTCCATTGATATATGGATAGCATGGAATCATCATGAAAATAGATATTTATGAAGCTGAAACAGATTGAATACAATGAAATTCTTTTTGACGCAATCGCGCTGACATTCATTGTCAGCTTCCTGTTTTCATATATTGATTACAGAGACCTGTTTTCATTAACAATAACTGCTGGCGGAGATACGGCTTCCCATTATTTTACAGCGGAATATCTAAAAGATTACCTGCTGCCCCGGGGCAAACTGTCCGGATGGTGTCAGGGCAATATGGGCGGATTTCCGATTCTGCAGTACTATTTTCCCCTTCCTTTTCTGGCGATGACATTCCTGTCGTTGGTCATGCCGCTGCAAATTGCATTCAAATTGGTCTCCGTTTCGGGTATTTTTCTGCTTCCGATTTGTACATATCAGTTTTTTCGTTATCTCAGGCAACCCTTTCCCACGCCTGTCATCGGCGCAACCATCAGTCTGGCTTTTTTACTGAATGACGGTAACTCCATGTGGGGCGCCAATATTCTCAGCACCCTGGCCGGCGAATTCTGTTTCGGTATAGGGTTTTCGCTCTCGGTACTGTGGCTTGGGATGCTGTATGACGCCATGGTGCATAAAAAAAAAATTCTGAAATGCGGAATTCTGCTGGCCTTGATCGGTTTTTGTCATGGGTATACCCTGCTTTTCGACGGATTTGCCTCCTTGTTTTTTCTGCTTGCTCCCGGTCGGTTCAGACAAAATCTGACGAAATTGGTTCAGATGCATACGTTGGCCATACTGCTGATGGGGTTTTGGCTTGTACCGCTGCTGGCATTTCTTCCTGTTACGACCCGTTTCAGCATCCTGTGGATTTTTTACGATGTCAAACAGGTCTTTACAGAGATTTTTCCGCTGATTTTTTTACCGTTTATCTTGATATGCCTTGCCCATGCAGGATATCTGGTACTGTCGTTTCGAAAGAACAAACATCCCCTGCAAACAACGCCTGCTGTGTATGTCTGGTACTTGATCGTTTGCGGGGCGGGATTGTATGGCATCGGGTATCGACTTGGGGTTGTCGATGTCCGGTTCCTTCCTTTTTTTCAGTTCTTTTTGATAATTGCCGGTGCGCTGGTGTTTACACGGCTTTGCCGACTCTCCCGAACCGTGAAAGTGATGATTGCCTGTATGGCGGTGCTGACTTCGCTGCTCTGGATAGACAGTCATGACACATCGATCCGGAGCTGGAGCCGTTTCAATTACGAAGGATTTGAAAAAAAACTCAATTGGAATGTATTTTCCGCAACCAATGCATTTTTGAAAGGAACGATGCAGGAACCCCGTGTGGTGTATGAACACAGCCTGATACACGAAAATGCGGGAACGGTACGCGCTTTCGAATCGCTGCCGCTGTTTTCCGGTCGTTCCACACTCGAAGGGGTTTACATTCAAGCCAGCCCGAACAGCCCATTTATATTTTATATGCAATCCGAGATATCGCAGTTTCCATCCACCCCGATACCGGACTACAATTATTCCCGATTCAATCTGAAACGCGGGATCGCGCATTTCAATGTGTTCAATGTCCGTGAATTCATCGTTGCGGAAACAAAAACAAATGAATACGCAGGAGAAAATCCTTCATTGAAACTACGGGCCGGTTTTGGACCCTATTCCGTGTATGAATTGGCGGACGCACCCAATCGATATGCAGTACAGGTGTTGTATAAACCCGTTCTCTTACCGTCAAGAGACTGGAGAAAACAAGCTTACCAGTGGTTCCGCATAGGCGATTTATCCATCCCTCTGGTATTCAAAGATACGGTTGACACCGTGGATCGCAACAGATTTCTGATTCCGGATCGGTTCGATCCTGAACATCTGCCGGTTGAATCTGTTGAAAATGCACCACCGGTCAAGGAAACCATCAAAGAAGAAGAAATCCTCATCGACGGTGCGATCGTCGGCAAACCTCTCTGGATCAAGATTTCTTAGCAGCCCAACTGGGAAGTGGAAGGCGCCGATCAAATCTGTGTGGCTTCACCCGCCTTCATGCTGATCTATCCCGATTCCCCCCATGTCCGCTTGTATTATGACAGAACATGGCCCGATCATGTCGGCGCCGTATGGACCTGTTTGGGCCTGTTGTGGCTGATCGTTTCCCGGTTTGTCGCCTTTCGTCCCGGAATGTCATCGGTTGCGCGATGGTATATCCGGGGAACCAGAGCGATCTCTGTTGCGATGATTACTGCTCTGTGTTCGCTGATTTATTATTTGATCGTTCACGTGCCTGAATATCCCACGCTGTCGTACAACAAAGGGTTGGATTTGTTTACCGGAAAGGATTATTCAAGTGCCAGGAAAATGTTCAAGGAAGTGATGGATGCCTACCCGCAGACCATTGCCGCAGACGATGCATGCTTTATGTATGCCATGTGTTTTTACAGAGAAAATGACTGGGAACATGCTTTGGATGCGCTGATCCGGCTGTTGAAAACGTACCCTGAAACCCGTAAGGCGGCGGAATCTTGTTATCATATGGGAATATGCAGTGTGCATCTGGAACAGATGGATAACGCACGCATGTATTTTGAAAAAACCATTCGGGATTTCCCTGCACAAATCTGGGCGGAGCAAGCCATGGATCGGATAAAGGATTTTAATCTGCAATGAAGTCTATCGATGGACTGACGGTTTTTATCCCGGTGTATAATGAAGAATTGCTTCTTGAGTCAAACACCAATCGGCTCATTGAGTTTTTGAACAATCTGGATATTCCCTATGAAATCATGATCGGCAGTAATGGCTCATTCGACCGAACCATATCGATACTTTCCGAGTTTTCTACAAGATGTTCCGAATTGAGCTGGTTTCACCTGTCACAAAAAGGAGTGGGTGCCGCCTTCAGGGAAGCGGCAAAGCGCGCCAGATTCGATCGTATTGTCACCGTGGATATGGATCTTTCGATTGATCTGAGCTTCATCGAAAGAAGTTACGATCTGCTCGATGACCACGACATGGTTGTCGGCTCCAAATTGACCGGAGACCAGCAGCGTTCCTGGATGCGCCGTTTTGCCAGCTATCTGTTCATTCAGATTGCCAAACGATTGCTCCATATGGATTTTCACGACTATTCCATTGCAGCCAAGGCATATCGAAAAGGGATTGTCCTGGAATATCTATCGTGTATTGACAGGCATACGTTCTATGTCGTGAACATCGTATTCAATGCCAGTCGCAATGGCAATAGACTTACAGAGATCCCCGTGTCATGCATGGATCACCGAGAGAGCCGGTTTAACCTGTTTCATGAAGGCATTTACAAATTCGGAAATCTTTTCAGGCTTTGTCTTATAGAATATCTGCATCTCCATAAGTGACATGCCAGTCGTCCGGTCGATTTTCCAGGTGGTTCACAGGATTCCGGCAACCCAGAATCCATGGTCTTGGATTGATGATATCGGGGATTGTGACGGCGCCGATCCTGTCAAGAAGTTTCCGGACATTGCCAGGCAGAAGCAACGCGATGAATTCGGCGCGGTTTGTCCGACAAAACCGACGGACAAATCTCAACAACTGCACTGTAACCTCATCATCGATCATGGGAATTGGAAACATATCCATCAACGCTCCGAAATAATGACCTTTCAGCGTCATCAGCCGAATGACCAGATACCCGGCAAGCCTGTCATGGTGTTTGACGGCAAATGAAACATACCCGAATTCTGGAAGCTCGCCATATCGCCAGTTCAGATAACGGCTGTCTCTGATCTGGACGATACGGGACATCGGCCTGTGCCGATGCCATATCTCATCGAATTCCTGGCTGAATTCTCGAATGGGAAAGAGTGTAAGTCCGGGATCGATTTCGTATGCCTCGGATATTCGCGGATTGGACGGTTTGGCCGGCAGCGATGGATGATGATAGAATCGGTAAAAAGAGTGCAGCATCCGAAGGGGTCTGAGCGGTATGATTCTCAATGGATACCGGGCGATCACTTTCCAGTTCAATCGTTTGGTAAATCCCGGCAAGGATTGGCCGTTGGGAAATCCCCAGACGGTTTCTACGTTGTATTGCCGGGAGATGAAATGGTACAGGTCGCCGGCAAGCCCGGAAAACATCCCCTGGTTGCGGTAATCCGGATGCGTCATGGTATCGCAGGAGAAAGCGAACACATACGCACTGCCTTTCCACAGAATTCGGGTGGGGATGGCGGTATACTGTCCGACGATTTTTCCATGATCTTCAGCCAGAAAAATCCAGGCATGACCGGCCGGGTTATTTTTGAATTGCCAGTTCCATGCCGAAAGGTTCAGCCGTACCGGATCGATATCACCAAAAACAGATTTCCTCAACTGAACGATTTGACGCTCATCCCCTTCACGATAAGAACGGATCTGCCAGGTTCGGTTCATTCAGCCGACAATCTCTCGATCAACTTCTGATTGACATCTCGTGTTTTCAGTGAAATTCGAATGAATTGACCGGACAGCCCCTGAAAATTGCTGCAATCCCGAATCAGTATCCGGTATTTCAAAAGTCGGTGGGAAACGGTTTCCGCGGTGAGCCTTTCCAGTTTTGCCAGGATAAAAGAGGTGACACTGGGAAAAAGCCGAATGCCGGATGCAGATTGAAGCGCCGACATCATCAATTGTCTTTCCTCTGCTAGATAGTTTCTTGTATTTTCAATGAAATTAGATACATCCAGATCATGACTCATCAGATAACTCACGGCGGCCTGAGCCAGTGTATTGACACTCCAGGGCAGCATGTAATGGCTGATATTTTTGATAATGTTTCGATCCGCCATGACAAAACCGATTCTGATGCCGGGGATACGAAATATCTTGGACATGGAATTCAGCACGACGATATTGGGCAGGGCAGAGCGGATCAGACTTTTGGCCTTGCCTTCGGGAACAAACGGCAGGTACGACTCATCGATGATAAAGCGGATATGCGGATATTCTCTGCAGAACGATTCGATTTTATCAGAAGGAATCAGGGTCCCGGTCGGGTTGTTGGGGTTGCAGATAAACACCGTGTCGCAAGAATTGAGTTCCACTTCATCCAGGACATGGCGGAAGGATGTACTTTCATCGGCCAGAGCAAATTTAAAGTTCACCCCATGCATATGGCAGGCGTCGGCATAATCCGAATAAGTCGGACCCAGGATCAACGCCTGCCTAATTTTCAGAGCAACCGGAAGTGTGTAGATCAACTGTGTGGTACCGTTTCCTGCCAGAACTTTTTCGGGATCCAGGTCATGATGGTTTGAAAAAGCGCGGATTATTCCACCGGCTCCGGCTTCGGGGAGTGCAATGATTTGATCCAGACATTCATGAAGATGGGCCATCAGGCCGGGTATCGGGCCGAGCGGATTGACATTGCTGCTCATGTCCAGAATATCCATGGGCAGGCAGCCCAGTTCTTTGGCTTTATCGAAGATATTCCCGCCATGTCCGTTGATCATCGCATTCCTCGTATGTCATGGGTTAGAATCGTTATACCGATCCGGATATCCAACCGTCAATTCATCACCAAAAAATCCAATGCAGTCTGTCGCTTCCGGTTGTCCATCTGTTTGACGGCCATCGACAAGGCTTTGCGGCTGCCGACAAATACGCATAATTGTTTGGCTCTTGTCAGCCCTGTATAAATGAGATTTCTAAACAGCATCTTGAAATGCTGGGTGGCAACAGGAAGGATCACCGTATCGAATTCACTGCCTTGGGATTTATGGATGGTAATGGCGTAAGCCAGCGAGATTTCAGTCATGTCTTCGCGGGCATACGCGATCGGAAGCTGTTTCCCGAATTGAATCATGCAGGAAAAGTCTTCCAGATCGATGTTCATGATTCTGCCGATGTCGCCATTGAAGACCCCCAGGTCATAGTTGTTCCGGGTCTGGATGACCCGATCGCCTTCGCGATAGATCCGCTCGCCAATCGTTATTTGTTTTTTTCCGGGGTGTTCCGGATTGACGGCCTGCTGAACAGCCTGATTGAGGCTGAGCGTTCCCAGGCTCCCTCGGATTTGAGGGGATAAAATCTGTATTTCGGTACTCTTTCCAAAGTATTCTGGAATGGACCGGGTATAGAGCCGCAGCACCATATCGAGTCCTGTAACACCGTGATGCAGGGCAGACCAGGGATGAATCGACTTGATGATGGATTTCAGCTCCGCGATATTTCCTTTGGCCTCATGAATCTTGAGCATATCGACATGCTTGAATTTTTCCGGGATGGTGA
>CAYQKZ010000042.1:0-6124 GCA_964418135.1 uncultured Desulfobacterales bacterium | reverse complement strand
AAATGGGGGCATGGATTTCCGATATATCCTTGAATTCCTGCACCAGCAGACTGTCGATTGCCAGGGTGTCGTCCTGCTGTTTCATCATGCCGGTGATGGTATCGCCCGATTGGATCATCTGCGATTCTCCGGTGGTGAGGGTGCGCCGGATGGCGGCCTTGGCCTTTCCGAGAAAATGCAGTTGTTCCTGCGTGGCCTCGTCGGCATCGATAAACATGCATCCGGCTTTTTCTTTCCACAGGTCGGGCCTGTGAAACGGGGAATCGATTCTGGGAATATGGCCCTTGTTGATCTGATGGGCGAACCGAATGATCATGGATTCCTCGGCCTGGCGGAATACCCGAGTGAGTTTGAAACTCGGCACGCGGACGGCCTGCAGCAGATCATGGAGTACGTTGCCGGCGCCCACCGACGGGAGCTGATCCGGATCACCGATAAAGAGTACCTGTGCTGCCCGGGGAACGGCTTTTAACAGTGCGGCCGCTAGGTTGATGTCGAGCATGGAGCATTCATCGATAATCAGGTAATCCAGTTGCAGGGGATCGGTTTCGTTTTTTTTGAATCCGATCTTTTCAGGTGACCATTCCAGCAGCCGATGGATGGTTTTGGCCTCGTATTCGATGACCTCGCTCATCCGTTGGGCGGCGCGTCCGGTCGGGGCTGCCAGAACGACCTGCTTCAGCATGGCGTGAAGCAATTTGACCAGAACGCGGGTGGTGGTCGTTTTACCGCATCCGGGGCCGCCGGTCAGGATGGAAAACGATTGGCCCGCAATGCCGGCTACGGATGCCATCTGCTCATCGGACAGAGAAATACGTTGATTGTCGCAATATCGCTCCAGCCAGTTGTTGATCCGAACCGAATCGACATTGGCAGGCTGATCGATCCATTGTTTGACTCTGCCGGCAACGTACAGTTCATCGAAAAATATGGAATTGGAATAATAAGCGGTAACGTCCTGCCTGTTTTCATCCGGAAGAATCCGTTTCTTGATCTCGTCAGCGGTAATCAGGGACAGCAATACATCGACTATCCGCTCTGGCGTTCCGGTTTCCAGCAGATCCTGCGTGTTTTTGACAATCTGCGATTCGAGCAGATAACAGTGGCCGTTATCCCGTGCCGACGCCAGCACGTATTTGATGCCGGCCTCGATGCGGGGAATCCCGTCTTTTTCAAATCCCATGTTGAGTGCGATCTTGTCGGCGGAAAAAAATCCAATGCCGTAAATATCCCGTGCGAGCTGGTACGGATTTTTCGAAACCTTTTCAATGGCGTCGTTCCCGTAAGTTTTAAATATCTTGACTGCATAGAGCGTGCTGATTCCGTAGCCTTGCAGAAACATCATCACATCCCGGATCGCCCGGTGTTCCTGCCAACTGTTTTTGATGTCCGTCAGTTTCTTTTCCGCGATCCCCGGCACTTTCAGCAGGTCTTCGATGGTCTCCTCGAAGACCTGCAGGGTTCGTTCGTTGAAGTGCTTGACGATTTTGTGTGCGGTTTTGGGGCCTACGTTCTTGATCAGTCCGGATCCAAGATATTTTTCGAGGGCCGCACTGGTGGATGGTTTTTTCTCAACCGCCCGCTCTGCCTTGAACTGTTCGCCGTGTTTGGGATGAAATCCCCAGGCGCCATAAAAATCCATCGAACTGCCGGCAAAAACCTTGGCCTGATGAATGATGACGGTGACGAGTTTCTGCGGTTCGTTGAAGGGCGATACTTTCAAAACCGACCAGCCGTTTTCCACATTGTGGAAAGTGACACGTTCCACGATGCCGGAGAGGCGGTCGAGATTGTTGGTCGGTGGTGCTTGAGGATATGATTTCATTACCGGGTGATTATACAACAGAAAGGCATATCATGGGAAGCGGGATTCCATTGAATCAGCAATGGCCGACATGATCCGGCCTTTATCATCGTTTCGGCCAGATGATCAGCACCGAATTTACCGCAAAGACGCAAAGAACGCAAAGCAAATTTCAGCCGATATGTATCAATTTTTCGACTGATCGGTAAAGAAATGATCAAATCTTGAATACTTAATGAATATATTTTAATAAATAATTAATTCTGGATAAAATCCGCTTGCATGTGATATAGAAAAGACCTCTGTCGTTGAACTTTTCCGATTATGTGATTTCCAGTAATGAGTATACCATCATGAAGCAACCAACCGCTGATTTTTCTCCTTTAACGGTGAACGGTCAACGGTCAACGGTTTTTTTCATGGTACTGTCTGTTGGAAATTGCCTTATGATTGTTCAAAATATTACCAATGATGGATTATCATTAACTGAAACAGGAGGAACGATAATGAAAAAGAATGTAGTGGTGTTGATGTTGGTGTTGACATGTATTTTCCCGACCATTCTCAAAGCGGAACCTATCAAGCTCGGTTTTATCAATTCCATCACGGGTCCGGAAGCGCCGATCGGTGAAAATTTAACCAATGGTGTGATCCTGGCGATTGAAGATCTCAAAGAAAAAGGCATCAATGTCGATTTGATCAAGGAAGACGATACCGGCAAGCCTGAAAAATCCATGGCGGCTCTCGAAAAACTGGCTACCCGTGACAAAGTTGTCGGGATCGTGGGTCCTTACACATCGGCCACGTCAAACGCCGATGCCAAGATGGCGGAGCGATACAAGGTGCCCTTGCTCATACCGGCCGCTTCGAAGGAGGAAATCACCCGCCAGAACCTTCAATGGACATTTCGGACATCGGGAACCACCGGCGATTATGCCACGATTCTGCTTGAAATGGCATCCAAGCTCGGTCAGCCCAAGACGCTCGCCATTCTGAACGAAAACACCGATTTCGGTGTATCGGCCGCCGCCAGTGCCAAGGCTGTGGCCGAGAAATTGGGGATCAAGCTGGTCTTTGAAGAGGCTTATTCCAAGGGTTCGCCGGATTACCGATCCACCCTGGCCCAGGCCAAAGCCGCCAATCCCGATCTGGTTTTCATGGTGTCTTATGTGGCCGATGCCATCCTGCTGATGCGCCAGTCTCGTGAAATCGGATTGTCTCCCATGGGCTTTCTAGGCGCGGGCGCCGGCTTTTCGGTAGCCCAGTTTGCCGGTGAAAAAGAGATCAGTCATGGTATCTTCTCCTCGACGCAGTGGACCGAGGATGTGCCCTGGGGCAATTCCAAAGCCTGGTATCAGCGGTACGAAAAGAAGTTCGGCAAGTCGCCAACTTATCATGCGGCCTGTGCTTACGAATCGATGATGATCATGGGTCAGGCGGCTTCCACTGTCGGTGGAGACCGCGAGAAGCTGCGCCAGCAGCTCCATACCGGAAAGTGGAACGGCATCCTGGGTGAGGTATCTTTCACCGAGTATGACGGCTATCAGAACCAGCGCAAGGCTCAGATGCTTGTCGAGCAGGTTCAGAACGGCAAACACGAGACCGTGTGGCCGGCCGATCTCTCAGCCAAAAAACCGATCTGGCCTTTTCCGGGATGGACGAAGTAGTGATTTTCAATCTTAACGCGAAATCGTGAGAGTGTGAAATGAATTTGCCTTCATGCTCTCGCGGTAGCGGTTGAAAGTTTGGGAATGCCCGATTCATGACCTTTTACTTATCAGATACCGAGGCGATATGGCTGTATTCCTGCAATCAATGTTAAGCGGCATCCTGATCGGCGGTGTTTACGCCCTGATCGGTATCGGCTTGACCATCATTTTCGGGGTCATGCGTGTCATCAACTTTGCCCATGGCGACCTGCTGATGATCGGCATGTACATGACATATTTTCTGTTTACGCTGCTCCACATCGACCCTTTCGTCTCGATCGTCGTGACGATCCCGCTGATGTTTCTGTACGGCGCGTTTCTGCAAAAAGTTTTCATCAACCGTGTACTCGGCGCCCTGCCGCAAAACCAGATCCTGCTGACCATCGGTATGGGGCTGGTCATGAGCAATGCCGTCATGCTGGCCTTCACGTCGGACTACAAGATACTGTCCACGACGTATTCATCCAGCAGCTTCAACATCCTCGGAATATCGATATCGAGTCCGCTGCTCATCTCGTTTGCCATCACGATCATCATTACCGTGGCGTTGTACTGGTTTCTTTACCGGACCGATACGGGCCAGGCCATTCGTGCAACGGCACAGGACCGCGGAGCCGCTCAGCTCATGGGGATCAACGTCAAGCGCATGTCGATCATCGCCTTTGGGATGGGGGCGGCACTTGCCGGTACGGCCGGCGCGCTCATCTCACCCACCTACTATATATTTCCACAGGTAGGCAGCGTTTTTACGCTCAAGGCTTTCGTGATAACCGTGCTTGGCGGCATGGGCAGTATTGTTGGCGCTACCCTGGGGGGGGTACTCATCGGCATTGCGGAATCTGTCGGCGGCGTTTATTTTGGCTCCGGCTGGAAAGATGTCATTGTGTTCATCGTGTTCCTGCTGGTGCTGCTGTTCAAGCCATCCGGCTTGTTGGGAACTTCTAAAGACTGACGAGGGCTGATACGGTATGAGAGCATTCATGCACAACATGCGGGGAGCGAGTACGCTTCCTATCCTGCTGGCCGGGGTAGTGGTCGTTGCGCTCTTTTTGTTTCCAAGTTTCGTGGAGAGTACCTATGCGCTTCACATGATGATACTGATTTTTATCAGCGTCATCATGGGTTCCGGCTGGAATATCCTGGGCGGATATACCGGACAGTATTCGGTGGGCCATGCCGCTTATTTCGGTGTCGGTGGCTACACCACAATCATTCTGATGCAGTACCGGCATATTGCACCGTGGTACGGTGTCTGGGCCGGCATTCTGGTGGCTGTTGCGATCGCCTTGATTATCGGTACCATTTGTTTCCGGCTGCGCGGGCCCTATTTTGTTCTGGCTTCCATTGCCGTGGCCGAGATTTTCCGGGTGACGGCCCTGAACCTGAAGAAACTGACCAACGGCGCTGAAGGGATTCTGATCACCGACATTCCGCCGTTCAAGATCGGGGATGCCGTCATCACGGATTTCATGTCCAAAGTGCCGTTTTATTATATCGGACTGGTCACCCTGATTATTGCGATCCTGGCAACCTGGCTGCTGCAGAACTCCAAGCTGGGCTATTATTTCCAGGCCATCCGTGAAGATCAGGATGCCGCGCATTCGCTGGGTATCAACCTGACCTTCCATAAAAATGTGGCATTGGCCTGCTCCGTGGTGTTCACATCCTTGGCCGGCAGCCTCTACGGTCTCTATGTCGGGTTCATCGATCCCAGCACGGTTCTGGCGTTGGATCTGTCGGTTCAGATCGTCATGACCTGCATTATCGGCGGTATCGGCACCATCTTCGGGCCGGTGATCGGCGCTGTCGTGCTGGTGCCGTTTTCTGAAGCCCTGCGCAGCAACATGATCGCTCAGGCAATCATCGACTCCGGACTGGTCAGCGAGAATTCGGGATTCGGCTTTTTCTTGAAAGAGCAACTGTCCCATGCCCATGTGCTGATCTATGGCATTCTCCTGGTGGTTGTTATTCTGTTCATGCCGGACGGCATTCTGGGATTCATCCGGAAGTTCATGGCAAAACGACGAAAGGAGGCGCTCTGATGGCAATTCTCGAGATCAAACATGTCAGCAAGTTTTTCGGCGGGCTGGCGGCCAATTCCGATGTCTCTTTCGAGATGGTTTCGGGGATGATCATGGGGCTGATCGGTCCGAACGGAGCGGGAAAAACAACCCTTTTCAACTGCATCACCGGGTATTATCCGCCTTCCCGCGGGGAAATCATTTTTGACGGGCATTGCATGAACGGACTGCATCCCGATGCCGTGTGCAAACTCGGCATGGCCCGAACCTGGCAGAAGGTGCGGCCGCTGGCCAGGATGAGTGTGGTGGACAATGTCATGGTCGGAGCCCTGTGCCGGACGAATTCCTTGAAAAAAGCGCGTGATGTGGCGATGGAAAAAATTCATGTCGTTGGGCTTGAAAATCGTGTCACATTTCTTGCCGGCAGTCTGCCCATCGGCGAACGCAAAAAACTGGAAGTGGCGCGCGTTCTGGCCACGCAGCCCAAGTTGCTGCTGCTCGACGAAGTCATGGGGGGGCTGAATCCGGCCGAGAGTGAGGAAATCATTCAATTGATTCTGGACATCAAACAGATCGGAATCACCCAGATG
>CAYQKZ010000041.1:0-14910 GCA_964418135.1 uncultured Desulfobacterales bacterium | reverse complement strand
CGATTCAGTTCAGCCTCGACAGAAGTATCGATGCCGCGGCCCAGGATGTTCAATCCGCCATAGCCAAAGCAGCCCGGAGACTGCCCACGGATATGCCCACCCCCCCGACTTATCAGAAGGTCAACCCGGCGGATGCGCCGATTTTCAATCTGGCGCTGTCATCGCCCACATTGCCGCTGTCTGTCGTGAATGAATATGCGGACACCATGATCGCTCAGCGGATATCCATGTTGAACGGGGTGGCGCAGGTGCTGGTATATGGCGCCAAAAAATATGCGGTGCGTATTCAGCTCGATCCCAAAGCCATGGCGTCCCGGGAAATCGGTATCGATGAAGTGGCCAAAGCCGTTACGCAGAGCAATGTCAATCTGCCGACGGGAACACTCTACGGAGAGCATCAGGCATTCAATATCCAGGCCAGCGGCCGACTGATGGACGCCAAGAGTTACCGCTCCGTGATCGTCTCCTGGCAGAACGGTTCCCCGGTGCGTCTTGAAGAGATCGGCCGTGTCCTCGACAGTGTTGAAAGCGATAAAACCATTACCTGGCGAAACAATGTCCGCTCGATCGTTCTGGCCATTCAGCGCCAGCCCGGCACCAACACCGTCGCTGTTGTCAATGAAATCCGGAGCCTGCTGCCCGTATTCGAAAAACAGCTTCCGGCAGCGGTTCAACTGTCGGTGATGAACGACCGTTCCGAGTCCATCCGCGAATCGGTCGATGACGTCAAATTCACCCTGCTGCTGACCATCATCCTGGTCATCCTGGTGATATTTCTCTTTCTGCGAAGTCTGTCCGCCACCATCATTCCGAGCATGGCGCTTCCCATGTCGATTGTTGTCACCTTTGCGGCCATGCAGTTGATGGGATTCAGTGTGGACAATCTCTCCCTGATGGCCCTGACGCTTGCGGTCGGGTTTGTGGTGGATGATGCCATCGTGATGCTGGAAAATATTGTCCGGCATCTCGAGATGGGCAAGGGGGTGCTTCAGGCAGCGTTGGATGGTTCCAAAGAAATCAGCTTTACCATCATCTCCATGACCCTTTCCCTGGCTGCGGTCTTTATTCCGGTGCTGTTCATGGGCGGGATTGTCGGCCGACTGTTCCGGGAATTTTCACTGGTCATTTCCGTGGCGATTCTTCTGTCCGGTTTTGTCTCGCTGAGTCTGACCCCCATGCTGTGCAGTCTGTTTTTAAGGCCCAAACGGGAAATGCGTCACGGACGGCTGTACATGGCCATGGAATCTTTTTTCAACGGCATGCTCTGGGCTTACGACAAAACCTTGAAAGCGGCGCTCCGGTTTCACTGGCTGACATTTCTGATCTCCGTACTGGTTCTGCTGGCCACCATTCAGTTGTTCCGCATGAGTCCCAAGGGATTTTTGCCCAGTGAAGACATCGGACAGCTATTGGGAATTACCGAGGCTTCCCAGGATATTTCGTTTGATTCGATGGTGCGTCATCAGTCTGCGCTGCACGAAATTCTGGCTGCCGAACCGGCCATTGAAACCTATATGTCATCCGTGGGGGCAGGGGGGCCGAATGCTTCCGGGAATACCGGAAGATTTTTCATGCGGCTTAAACCCCGCAAAGAACGAAAGGAAAGCGCCGATGAACTGATCCGGAAACTGCGTCCCAAACTGGCGAAAGTGCCCGGAATCCAGACATATTTGATGAATCCGCCACCCATCAACATTGGCGGCCGCACCACCAAGGGGTTGTATCAATATACGCTGCAGGGCCCGGATACCGCCGAACTCTATCGCCATGCCGCCCTTCTCAAGAAACGGATGAAGGATATGACCACCATCCAGGATGTGAACAGTGATCTGCAGATGGATAACCCCGAAATCCGCATCGAGATCAACCGGGACAAAGCATCCGCTCTGGGAATTACGGCCAGTCAGATCGAAACCGCACTTCAGAACGCCTATGGTTCCAACCAGGTATCAACGATTTATGCGCCGACCGACAGTTATCAGGTCATTCTCGAACTGCTGCCCGAGTATCAAAGAGACCCTTCGAGCCTTTCCCTGCTGTATATCCGGTCTTCCGGCGGAAATCTGGTGCCGCTGGATACGGTGGCGACACTCACCCTCGGGGTAGGGCCGCTGTCGGTCAATCATTCCGGGCAGTTTCCATCGGTTACCATTTCATTCAATCTCAGCCCCGATGTCTCTTTGGGAGATGCGGTTTCCGAAGTCGAAGCTTTCACCCAAACATTTCTTCCGGCCACCATCAGCGGCAATTTCCAGGGAACGGCCCAGGCGTTTCAATCCTCTTTCAAGGGCATGATGGGGCTGTTGGTCATGGCCATTCTGGTGATCTACATCGTGCTGGGAATTCTTTATGAAAGTTTCATCCATCCCCTGACCATCCTTTCCGGCCTGCCTTCGGCCGGATTCGGCGCACTGCTGACATTGTATATTTTCAAAGTGGATCTCAGTCTCTATGCTTTTGTGGGGATTATCATGCTGATCGGAATCGTGAAGAAAAACGCCATCATGATGATCGATTTTGCGCTGGAAGCAGAGCGCAACGACAACAAAAGCCCCCGGGAAGCCATTGTCGAAGGATGTCTGGTCCGTTTCCGGCCCATCATGATGACCACCATGGCCGCCATCATGGGAACGCTGCCCATTGCCATCGGGTTTGGCGCCGGAGCGGAATCCCGGCGGCCGCTGGGGCTGGCCGTGGTGGGCGGGCTGGTCTTCTCCCAGTTGCTGACGCTATATATCACGCCGGTTTATTACATTTATCTGGATCGGGTGAAGAAGTGGGTGCAGTCTTTTTTTACTGCGAGGGTGGAGGAATGAATTATGAGTTGCTCGGTTCAAGCTGTTGGAGGCAATGGATTTCCTTCCAGAATTTCCGCCAGAACCGGCAGCAGTCGGTTGCGGGCATCTATAAATCTCCCGTCTTTGAATCCCGGCTGCCAGGTCAGGCTGGAAAGATCATCGGATACGACCAGTATCGCACCGATCGAAATCCCCAGAAACTCTGCCACCGTAAACAGGGCGGACAGCTCCATTTCAACGGCAATCGCACCTTTTTTCTGAAAATAAATCACTTTATCGGGTGTTTCCCGATAGATGGCATCGGTTGTCCAGATAGTGCCTTCATGAAAGGGCAGGGCATGCGATTGAAGCACCGAGCGAATATCGCTGGAAAGGGAAGCGGACGGAACAGCAAAAGGGTTATCGGCGTATGACCGGGATGTGCCTTCATCACTCCAGGCCAGGGTCGGAACGACAATATCGCCGATCGAAAGAGTCGTGGAAATGGAACCGCACCATCCCAGAAAAATGACTTGTCGGGCGCCCCATGCAGCAAGGGTTTCCAGAAGCATCACACTGTAAGGTGCCCCCATGAACGGGCCCGTTAGAAACGCTCCATCATTCCGAACATAGAGCCGGCTCATATACAGGGACCGTGCATGCGGGTTTTCCAACCGGAGTGCGGCCGTCAAAGCGGACAGATCGGTCCGGGTGGCGCACATCACCCCCCGTAAACCCAACCGGGGGGTATTGGACGTAACGATGGGCCGAACGATGCCTTCCATTATTCCGGACTGACCCGTGAGGCCATATCGTTTTTGATTTCATCAATCGTGTCGTAAAGCCACAGAACATCTTCCATGGTAAGTCGACCGGCCTTGACCGGTGTGCGCTGCCCGCCTTCTTTTTTATTCAGTATACGGGGGCCGATCTGCAACTTGGGCTGTCCTTTATCATATTGGTTGAGGGAAACGATCAGACCGGTTTCTTCACATTTCCAGGCTTTCAGAATTTTATCTTTATCGGGATCGAACGCCATATAAACTTCCTCCGGGAAAAAAGTGGCCAGTAATCAGTGGCCAGAGATCAGTGGTTGGTGATGGATTGTAACTTCAAGTTTCTGTATAAAATAACGAAAATCAAGCTGAAATCTTGGTGAAATCCGCAATGTCGTCGAACAGGGAGCCGATTTGTTTCAGCAGCGTCAGTCGGTTTTTCCGAATATCCGGATCTTCGGCCATGACCAGAACCGCCTCAAAAAATGAATCCACCGGGTCCCGCAACGAGGCCATCTCCCGAAGGGCCTGCGCGAAATCTCCGGCATTCAGGTAATGGTCCACCCGTTTGTGAACAGTCAGATAGGCACTGTGGAGAGCGGATTCGGTTGAATCCTGAAACAGGGATGGGTTGATTTCAGGTGAAAACACGATATCGGCCTTTTTGACGATGTTGGCCACCCGTTTGAAGGCAATGGCCAGTGGCTCGAAATCGGGTGCCGATTTGAGACCTTCGAGAGCGCGGACCCGGTTCCAGACATTGGGTATGTGGTCGGATGAAGCGCTCAGGACGGCGGCAATACTGTCTTTGGCAAATCCTTGTTCCGCCAGCAGAAAGGACATGCGGTTCTGGAAAAATGCCAGGAGAGACTCTGTGGTTTGCCGCATATTTTCGGCATCAAATCGATCGTAGATGCTCAAACCGGTTTCAATGACCCTGGTCAGAGAAAAAGAAAAATTCCGGTTGAGCATGATCTGAATGATGCCGATGGCCTGCCTGCGAAGTGCATAGGGGTCGGAAGCGCCGGTCGGGGAAAGTCCGACACTGAAACATCCGCTGAGACTGTCTAATTTATCGGCGATGCTGACAATCGCGCCGATCAGCGTTTCCGGAAGCTGTCCGCCCGACGCTGTCGGGCGATAGTGTTCTTCGATGGCAATGGAAACGGCTTCGGCTTCTCCGGATTTGGATGCGTATTCTTTTCCCATTGTACCTTGAAGCTTGGGAAACTCGATGACCATCTGGCTGACGAGATCGGCCTTGGAAAGCAAGGCCGCACGAGACACCATCTGAATGTCCGTTGCGGACAGTCCGGCTTCGGCACCGATAAACTCGGCCAGTTTCTGAACCCGCAGTGTTTTGTCGTAAACCGTTCCCAGTTTGGCCTGGAAGAGAACACCTTTCAGACGTTCGACACAGGCTGATAGAGGTGTTTCGAGATCGGCCCGATAAAAGAACTGGGCATCGCTGAGCCTGGCACGCAAAACCCGTTCATGCCCCCTGGCCACGATTTCCATATCCTTGGCCTGTGTGTTGTTGACGGCAATGAAACAGGGCATGAGATTCTCTTTCTGATCGACGACTGCAAAATATTTCTGATGTTCCCGCATGGAGGTGATCAACACCTTATCCGGCAGTTCAAGAAACACCGGATCGAATTTGCCGGCAACAGCCACCGGATATTCCACAAGATTCGTGACCGTGTCCAACAATTCATTGTCTGGTAAAACGTTGCCGCCCAGTTTTCTGGCGATTTTGGCGATTTCCTTGCCGACCATTTTTTTTCGTTCCGCCACATCGATCACGACATGAGCGTTTCGCATGGCTTCAGCATATTCCGACGGATCGGCAAGCCGGACTTTTCCGGGACTCATGAACCGGTGTCCGAGGGCAAACCGGTTGCTGGAAATATTACCGAGTTTAAAGGGAACGACCTTGTTGCCATAAAGCGCAAGGACGGAATGGATCGGCCGGGTAAACTGTATCCGCAGATCCCCCCATTTCATGATTTTGGGAAACGGGGTTGCCAAAATGAGATCCGGCAGCAGGGTTTTCAAAAGAGTGATGGTGGGCTGTCCCCGATCGGTCACCGCAGCACATAAATATTGGCCTTTAGGGGTATCCTTGACGGTCAGCCGCTCTATTGGCAGACGCACTTTTTCAGCGAATTTTTCTGCAGCCACGGTGGGTTTGCCGCTTTCCATAAATCCGATCTTGACCGGTGGCCCCAGCACTTCCATTTCCAGTGAAGACTGTTTGGCAGCTACGGCATGGATTTCAACAGCCAGCCGCTTGGGGGTTCCGTAAGTCATTGATTTGCCGTGGTCGATGCGGGCATCGCTCAGCTTTTGTGTCAAGGTGGAAGACAGAAAGGACAGTGCGGGTTCGATGTAGCCGGCCGGGATTTCTTCGCATCCGATTTCAAGTAAAATTGTTTCCATGGTGACCTCGATGTTATTTTTTCAGAAGAGGGAAGTCCATCGCCTCACGCTGTTTCAGATAAGCTTCCGCACATGCCCTGGCCAGATTCCGAATGCGCGTGATGTAGCCGGTGCGCTCGGTGACGCTGATGGCTCCCCTGGCATCCAGCAGGTTGAACGTGTGGGAGCATTTGAGGCAATATTCATAGGCGGGGAGTACCAGAGACTGTTCGATGATTCGTTTGGATTCCGTCTCGTATTGGGTGAACAGGGAAAAGAGCATGTCCACATCCGCTGCCTCGAAATTATAGGTGGACTGCTCGACTTCCTGCTGATGATGCACCTGGCCATAGGTGAGGGTGTCGTTCCATTTCAGATCGTATACATTGTCCACCCCCTGAAGATACATGGCAAGACGTTCCAGCCCATACGTCAGTTCGACGGATATGGGGTGGAGTTCGATACTTCCGGCCAGTTGAAAATAGGTGAACTGGGTCACTTCCATGCCATCCAGCCAGACTTCCCATCCCAGTCCGGATGCTCCCAGGGTGGGGGATTCCCAGTCGTCTTCGACAAAGCGGATGTCGTGAGCCAGCGGGTCGATGCCCAGCGCTTTCAGGCTTTGCAGGTAAAGATCCTGAACATCGAGGGGGGAGGGTTTCAGCAGAACCTGAAACTGGTAATAATGCTGAAGCCGATTGGGATTGTCTCCGTACCGTCCGTCCGTGGGTCTTCTGGAGGGCTGGACATAGGCTACATTCCAGGGTTCCGGGCCAAGGGCTTTCAACAGCGTAAAATGATGAAACGTTCCGGCACCCACCTGTAAATCGTAGGGCTGAACCAGAACACATCCCTTGGCTCCCCAGAATTTCTGCAACGTCAGTATCACATCCTGAAAGTTCATTGATATCCTCGCATTGTTATCGAAAAAATTACCATTTCCATTTCACCGCAAAGAGCACAAAGTAAATACGGATATCTTTTTCTGTTGCCTTTGCGGTGAATATTCACTTGCGTTTATTTGAACAGTGACACCTTGCCGTCATCCAGATCGTATTTGGCGGCTACGATCCTGATTTTGTTCTGATCGGCCAGATGCTTGAGAATCGGTGATTTTTCGATCAGGGCTGCCGCCACTGTTTTGGCATTGACATCGATCACGCATTCCACGAATTCGGCTTTTTTTGTTTCGACGCATTTTTTCTGATCCTTGCAGGCTTCACATTCCTTTCCAGCCGCTTTCACACTGGGTTTGATCGTTTTTACGATAGCATCGATGTTTTTGCTGCCGGTGCTTTTGCCTTTTGCATCCACCGTGGCCGTGACCGCGCCGCATCGTTCATGTCCCAGCACCATGACCAGGGTAGAACCCAAATGTTCGGCAGCATACTCGATGCTTCCGATAACGACCGGATCCGGAATGTTTCCGGCGACACGCACAACAAAAAGCTCCCCCAGGCCCTTGTCGAAAACGATTTCCGGTGGAACACGGGAGTCGGAACAGGTCAGAATGATGGCGTAGGGTTTCTGAGACCTGGCCAGGGATGTTCGGGTGGCGGCATCGCTTTTGGCGGCGTTCGTCATCTTGTTCTCGATGTAATGCTGATTGCCGTCCATCAGATTTTGAAGAGCTTCGTCCGGTGATACGCCTGGTCCGCTGTCGGGGTTCGAGAAAGCCAAACCGGCGGTAAAAGCCACCAATCCCAGGGCTGCTGCAAAATTTTTCAACGTGCTGATTCTGATCATGCCATGTACCTCCTTGTGGTGAAAAGTTAGTTTACGATTAAACCTTCGGTATCGACCCGGACATTTAAAAGGCGGGCGTCCGGATGTTGTGTCAGCAGATTCTTCCAAATGATTCGCAGTTGGTCGATAGCCTCTGTTTCGCCGATAGCCCAGATGCACCCACCGCCGCCGGCTCCGGTGAATCGGGCGCCGCAGTCCTGCTTTTTGGCCGATTCGATCAACTGTATTCCCATATCGTCCAGAACATCCGGCGTCATATTCCGACGGATATCGGTTTCCTGATTCATGTAGTCACCTGCGCTTCGATACAGACGGCTTCGCAAGGCCTGGGCAAAGTGATGGGTGCGATCGACAATGGTGGTCCACTCTTTCCGGGTGATACCTGCAATGAATTGATCCACCCATTTTCGGTTGATCTGTCTGGACTCGTGCGGGATGCCGCAGTAGGCCACCAGAATGTGCCGGGAGAACTCATCATGAAAAGCTTTACCGATCAGCACTTTTCTTCGGAATCCGCCGGGATTCAGGGCGGTTTCCCAGTACCAGGCATTGATACCGCCGTAGGCTGCGGCCAGTTGATCTTGAAATCCGCAGGGAACACCCGCAACACTTTCTTCGACGGCATGCGCCAGTAAAACGATCTGCTTTCGGGTCAGCGGTTTTTGGCCGGCCTTTTCAAGAAGTTCAGCCAGCGAAGCCGTCAATGCCACGGCTGCCGCCGAAGATCCGCCCAGCGCGCTTCGCGGCGGAGATGCGGAGTCGATATCGATATGGATGCCGCTGACACCGAAATAAGCGGCAATGGCGAACATCAGGCCCAGTGGATGATTGAACGGTGCGGTATCATCAGCAAACGAAACGCTTTCAAAGCCTGTGGAACTGACTTTTACCTGACCGTTGAGATAAGGGTGAATCCGCACCCGGGTCCTTAAATCGATCGCAACATTGACCGTGCAGGGAGATAACCGTCTCAGCGGCAGATACAATGTTTTGATGTCGAGTGTGCCGCCCATATCGATCCGGCAGGGAGCGGACGCTTCGATCGGAGCGGATTCCAGAATATGTCGATAGTGTTCCGGCATGATGAAATTAATCCATTTTCTGTTCGTTGCGGTATTGCCGCAGCACGGAAAGGCTTTTGGGTTCTTTGCCAAGATGATAGGGAACAAAAGCTTCGAGAAAACAGAGGCTTTCCTGAATCGACTGGTCGGAAAGCCGAACACGTGCGATTTTGTTCCAATTGCCGCATCCCATCCACTGAAGTTGTTTGATCGTACCCCGAGACAGATAGACAACCGGATATCCCGTGGTATTACAGGAAGAACAGAGCAGACCGCCTTTGGCGAAGCTGATTCCGATGCGGCATCCCTTCAGTTTTTCCATATCGGTGTGGCAGTGGCAGCAGGTCGTGAAATTGGGGGAAAAACCGGAAATGATCATCAGTGTCATTTGAAACGCGATACTCAGCAGATCATCCGGCAGATCGCTGCGGTCCAGCCTGTCGAGGACCTGATACAGTAATTCGAATATACGGGGTTGAGCGGTATCCGGCTCCATCCAGTTGTTGACGATCTCTGCAAAATAGCTGGCATATGCTGTTTTATTGAAATGGGCCCGGATCTGGATGAACGGATGATTTACGGATGCTTCCAGGAGAATTGGCAGACGGCCCTTGCCGGTGGTATAAACCATCCGGCTGGCAGAAAACAAATCAAGGGCTCCGCAAAAGCGTTTACGACTTTTTTTGGCGGATTTGGCCATCAGGGAAATTTTGCCGCATGTCGGGGATAATACTGTCAAAATCAGATCATCATCCCCGAAATCAATGCGTTTGAGCAAAATGGCAGGTGTTGTATAACTGATGGTCATAACATGCAAACCGTGTCTGTCTGGCGGAAGTTAAAGAGTTCTGGGGTTACAGCATGATTTTGATATAGGAATTGGACCGCAGTTCCTCAAGCCATTTGGCAAATTTTTGATCCACGATATCCCTGTAAAGTTTGTTTTCGATCTGGGCACCAGCGTCTTCAACCGTTTTTCCGGCGGCATTCACTTTATCGAGCAGGCGGAAAATCTGAGGACCGTAATCGGTTTCGATCACTCCGGAATATTGGCCCGGATGTAAATCCGTGAGAGCCTGTCGGATCTTGGGATCGAGTGTGGAAGCGGAAAATGTTCCCAGATCGCCTCCGAGTACTTTTAATGTATCGCTGGAATACATCCGGATAACGTCATCGATGGATTTTCCTTCTTTAAGATCCTGAAGAATTTCCTGTAATTTCAATTGTGTTTGTATCCGGATGGCAGCATCGGTTTTATCGGTATATTTGATCATGACATTTGCCAGATGATATTTTTCATCGAGCGCAAACTGTTCCGGATGGGCATCGTAATAGGCTTTGATGTCTTCCTTGGTAATGACGACTTTGGACTTGATCTCCCGATTGACCAGAGTTGCCCGGAGTATCTGCTCTTTTGTCCGCTTCCGGTAGTCCTCGTACGTGATCCCCTCTTTGGCGAGTGCCTGCCGGAAGGTTTCATCGGTGAAAGAATTGACCTGTTTGATCCGGTCGATGGCGGCATCCACTTCTTTTTCAGAGGCCGTGATTTTATAGCGGGCGATTTCCTGGTCGGTCAATTTCTGATCGATCATTTGACCGAGAACATCCTCCCGTACCTTCGAAATCATCTGGCGTTCCTTGTCGGGCGGATACCCCATGGTATAGATTTTTTCGAGATAGGGCTTGATCTGGTTATTAAGATCTTCCAGAGATATCAGATCGTTGTTGACTATGGCCACAATCCGGTCGATCACTTCGGCGCCGATGGCCGAATCTCCGGAATACCAGGCAGTCAGTATCGTCAGAACAGCAACCGGAAGAAGGATATGTCGCTTGATATGTGTCGTGTAGATACGTTGGATCATGACCGCTTGTTCGCTCCTTATATTTTTTATCAAGATCAGGAGTTGTTAACACGCTGACCGATCTCTTTCAAGATGTTTTTGGTTTCCGACAGCAGACCACTGAAATGACGCCTGCCGAGCTGCACCTTCAGGATATGGTCCGGAGTGAATTCAAAGCGGTTTTTTTCCGAAACGACCAGGTCTACGATACCGAATGGATTTTTTTGGTGTGCTTCCGAAAATCGCAGGTGAAGCTGATGACCGAAAATATCCAGCCGTTTGACACCTGCGGCGATGCACAGTACCTTCAGCATCATTTTCAAGAGCAGGTTGGCTGCCTCGTCCGGCAGGGATCCGAACCGATCGATCAACTCTTTTTTATAGTCGGATATCTCCGCCAGGCTGGTCATTTTGGCCAACCGCCGGTATGCCACAAGCCGTTGATCGATATCCTGAATATAGGTTTCGGGGATGTAAGCACTCATGGTGATTTGAATATCGGGTTCGAGGCTTTGCAGCATCGGTTTTCCCTTGATTTCGGACATGGCTTCTTCCATCAGTTTCAGAAACATGTCATAGCCGACGGCGGCGATATGACCCGACTGAGATGCCCCTAGAATCGTACCCCCCCCGCGGATTTTCAGATCGCTCATGGCTATCTGAAAACCCGATCCCAGATCGCTGTGTTCCATGAGAACTTTCAGCCGTTTGAGGGCGTCTGGATTCAGCGTGTGTTCTGCCGGAATGAACAAGTAGGCATATGCCTGTTCGCTGGATCGGCCCACACGGCCGCGCAGTTGATAAATCTGAGACAGTCCGAATCTATCGGCACGGTTGACCAGCATGGTGTTGGCCGATGGAACATCGATCCCGGACTCGATGATGGTGGTGCAGACCAGCATATCCATTTCATTTTTCGTGAATCGCAGCATGACGGTTTCGAGTTCGTCGGCACTCATGCGGCCGTGCGCCACTTCCAGCCGGACTTCCGGAACCAGTTTCTTCAGGTGATCCGCCATGGACTGAATCGTATGGATATTGTTGTGTACGAAATAGATCTGGCCTTTTCGCTCCAGCTCTTTGCGGATGGCCTCGGTCACGACGGTGTCGTCGAATTCCGAAATGAAAGTGGCGATGGGCTGGCGATGTTCGGGCGGTGTGGAGATGATGCTGATATCCCGAACCCCCATCATGGACATGTGCAGGGTTCGGGGAATTGGCGTGGCCGTTAAAGCCAGAACATCCACGTTCTGTCTGAAATTTTTCAGCGTCTCTTTGTGTTTGACACCGAACCGCTGTTCTTCGTCCAGGACGATCAGTCCCAGATCCTTGAACCCGATGTCTTTCTGAAGCAGGCGATGGGTTCCGATCACGATATCCACAGCACCGGTCTTGAGGCCTTCCAGAATCCCTTTCTGTTCTTTGGAACTGCGAAATCGGCTCAGGCAGGCAACCCGGACAGGATACCGCTTGAACCGTGCGGAAAACGTCTCGAAATGTTGTTCCGCCAGGACGGTGGTTGGCACCAGAACCGCAACCTGCTTGCTGTTGTTGACTGCCAGAAACGATGCCCGGAGTGCCACCTCGGTCTTGCCGTATCCCACGTCTCCGCAGACAAGCCGGTCCATTGGAACAGAAGACTGCATGTCCTGAAGGACATCTTCGATGGCCCGCAGCTGATCCGGTGTTTCCTCATAAGAAAAGCTGGCTTCGAAATCCTGAAAATAACCGTCAATCCCCTGATAGGAAATACCCGGGGTCACTTTTCGACCGGCATAGAGTTTGAGCAGCTCGCCGGCGATTTTCTCTACGGACTGCTTCACCTGTCGTTTGACGCGATCCCAGGACTTTCCCCCCATTTTGTCCAGAACCGGGGCCACGCCTTCCACACCGAGGTATTTCTGGATCATGTTCATCCGGACTACCGGCAGATACAGTTTGTCGGCATCCCGGTAGGTGATGAGCAGAAAATCGTTGGTGGTGCCATCTACAACCAGTTTGACCAGTCCTTCATACTGGCCGATGCCGTGATCGCTGTGAACGACAAGGTCTCCGCGTTTCAAGTCTCCGAAAACAATCAGTTCCGTATGAGTTTTTGACGGAGGAATGCGCTTTCGGTGATGCTTTCGTCCAAATATTTCATCTTCGGAAATGACGGCAAGGAATTCATCCGGCCATACAAAGCCGGAAGAAATGTTGCCGAGGCAGGCGTATACCTGACCCCTGGAAGTAGAAGATATATCCGGAATGGTATTGGCAAGCGCCGACTGAATTCCGTAAGGTTGGAGCAGGGCATCGATCCGTTCTGCTTGAGATCGTGTGCTGCAAACGATCAGGGTGGTGTATCGCTGCTCTTTTTTTTCGTTGATCCATACCGCCAGCGGCAGCAGAAGCTGTTCTGTGTTGCGCTGGGCGGCCAGTTTTTCCTGAATGTCCGCATTGTTTTCAACGGAAAATGCAGCCATCGAAAACGGCGGCGGTGTATTGACCGGGGATGTTAGCGACACTTGCTTTATCAGCAATGGGTTTTGCTCCAGAATCGCTTGATAGAGAGGGTCCCATGTTTCATACAAAGCTTCGGGTTCGACGCACAGCACAGCATTCTGTCGCGATGTCTCAAATTGCCGGACGGCTTTGTCATGAAAGGCCAGTGCGGATTTTTCGAGTTCGGCCGGCTCTACCATCACGAAAAGCGTATCCGTCGGCGCATAGTCCAGGAGATTGTCCATTTTCGAGTAAAAGAGCGGCGTCAGGAATTCAATTCCAGAAAAAACGCCTTCTTTTTTGATGCGTTCGATCAGATCCCGGACGGTGGTTGCCGGAAGATCCAGGCGTGAAGCCTGTTCACGAATTCGGTTGACGACCGATTCGATGAACTCCATCTGGATGATGGCTTCCCGTGCCGGAATGATGACAGCCTCGGAAATGTTTCGAATCGTACGCTGGCTGGAAGCGAAAAAAAAACGGATGGATTCGACACTGTCGCCGAAAAGCTCGATGCGTAACGGATCCGGATACAGCGGACAAAAAACATCCAGAATTCCTCCCCGGATGCAGTAATCCCCAGGCTCTTCCACGATCATTGTCCGGACATAGCCTCCGGAAACCATTTTTTCCACCAGTCGATCCAGGTATATCTCTTCATTTTCCATCAATAGCTCTGAAAAGTTGCAGAGTTCCTGTTTGGGAATTAGTTTTTGAAGAAGCCCGTCAACGGGTGCGATCAGGATGGGAGGGGCTGTCGCATAAATGAGTTGATACAGTCCGCTGAGGCGTTTGGTCGAAGCTTCGCTGCTGCTGGAAAGCGATTTATACGCTCCGGATGCGGATGGGGGGAATATACCGATGGGCAGAGGTTCAGATCCGGCAAAAAAAAACATATCATCCACAAGCTGTTGAGCTTCCCGGATAGACGGTGTGGCAATGATCATCGGATGCGGATGAGTCCGATACAGGGTCGTAAGGAAGTAAGCCTGCTGGGATATTGAAATTCCTGAACATTCAATATGCTGATTTCTATATGGAATTTTATCGATTAAGGAGCGGATGATATTTTTTTCTTGATTTTGAAACATAAAAACAGTATCCAATTTACACAAATATTTTTGGCCGGCGTAGCTCAGTTGGTAGAGCAGCTGATTCGTAATCAGCAGGCCAGCGGTTCAAGTCCGCTCGCCGGCTCCAAAAAAAATATAATTAAATCAATAATTAAGAGCTTTTCGGGATTTGATGCCTGAAAAGCTTTTTTATTCTGTGTGAGAATCTGTGTGAGAATTTTTTCTGGCTCTTTCAAAAACAATCATTGCATCAGATGCATCATTTCCCAAGCTATGCAAATAAATTTCTGTCGTGGTTCTCTGTTCATGCCCCAGCAGTCGTTGTGTAACACCAATTGGAACGTTATTGTTATCCATAACTGATGCGCCGGAATGCCTGATTGGGTGGTATCTGAAGTACCTAACCCCGGCTTTTTTGCATAAGGTTTTCATAACTTTTTTCCTGTCTTGATATGGACCTTCTATGAATTTCTTTTGATTTTCGCTCCAATACCTGTGCCAGAAAACCCATGGATGAATTTCTGATCGGTTTTGGTATCTCTTGGTTAAGATATCATAGAGTTTCTGAGTCATTGGGATTCTTCTTGATGTGAGATGACCACCTTTTTTCTTTCGTGTATATAACTCGATTATCAAGTTTTTTTCATAACATGTTGATATTGTTGAGCTCGACAAAAATCACGAATATTTTTAAATTTTAATTATATCAAGCAGTTGTGATTATTTCG
>CAYQKZ010000040.1:0-14940 GCA_964418135.1 uncultured Desulfobacterales bacterium | reverse complement strand
CACTATAGTTAAAAATCACCTAATATTTTTTGGTGTCATTAGAATCGGTTTATATAATCATTGAAGCCGATTTTGCAATCAATAATTTTAGCTCACTATAAGATTTAAGAATGATACGTCTAACCTATATCAAAGATTGTGCCAACGCTACGACGATTGTATAATCAGCCAGTTATAATGTATGAGCGTTGAATACAAGGTGTGCAAAATAGATAGGGATATCCATTGCAGATACTCATAATGGATACTTCGATTTTTCAGAGAAATATGGAGTGAGTGACTTCTGTGGGGATGGCCGAACAAAAATCGGCCTGGATAATGGATTTTCTGAAAATCTATATCAATTTTTCAGGAAAGGAAAGAGATACCAGTCCGGCACGGCCCATACGTTTCACCGGATGTCTCCGATATCGTTTCCCGGATAGATCACCAGGCCGATGCCTGACCCATCGTCGCGAGATTTGAGAAAGGTCTCCACGGACCGTCCATCGGCGGAGGTTACCCGGTCATGGGACTTGACTTCCACGGGCAGCAATAGGTCCGGCGCAGCGATGAGAAAATCGACTTCCAGACCGCCGCTTGTCCGGTAGAAAAACAGCTCCGGCTCGACAGGTTGACGCTGCCGCCACTTCAGGAGTTCGGAAAACACCCAACTCTCGTACCAGGCCCCTTCATTTCACGTTCCAGAAAGGTTTTGCGATAATCCTTGAGCCAGTTGATCTTGTCCGCATCATCCTCCCGCTGCCATACCGGCGGGAAGCCTCCACATTTCCGGTGAAGACCGTGAATCGCCCGCATGCGCCGCGTCACCTGTGGGGAGATGGTGGAGATGGTCAGGATGCGTTTTGCCTCGTCGGACAGAGAAACACCACCGGCCCAGAGGCGGTCCAGGAGAGGCGCCGCGTCTCCACCCAGCAGTTCCGGAAGGGGAAAGGGATGGAGGTTGAACAGCGCCGTCCTTCCTGAATAAACTGGTTTTAAATTGATCCCATTTTTATTCCTTATTTTTTAAGCGGAACGAAAATAGGATCAGTTTTTCACCAAAATATATGGCAATTTTCATAACCCCCACCCCCTGCTGCCTTGCGAAATGAATTTTCTGAAAGTCCATAGCATAAAACTCAATCAATCCCCAGATACGCTTTCTGCACCATTTCGTTACGTTTGAGGTTGGCGGCCGTATCGCTGACGACAAGTTCACCGTTCTGGATCACATACCCCCGGTGGGCAATGGAAAGCGCCATCAGGGCGTTCTGCTCCACGAGCAGGATGGTCGTACCCTTTTCGTTCAAAGCCTTGATGATATCGAAGATCAGCTCGACCAGCAGCGGCGCCAGGCCCATGGAAGGTTCGTCAAGCATCAAGAGACGCGGATTCATCATCAGGCCTCGGGCAATAGCCAGCATCTGCTGTTCACCGCCTGAAAGTGTGCCGCCGTACTGGGCGATCCGCTCTTTAAGTCGCGGGAACAATTCGAACCCGTATGCCATCCGCTGTTCGATCTCATCCGGATCATCCACGGTAAAAGCACCCATTTCCAGGTTTTCGAGAACGGTCAGTTTCGGAAAAATTCCCCGGCCTTCGGGCACATGGCCGATACCGGCCAGAACGATGGCATGCGGTTTCAATTGGGAAATATCCTTGTCATTCAGCAGAATTTTCCCCTGCTTCGGATGAATGATCCCGGAAATGGTCCGCAGCGTCGTACTTTTGCCCGCACCGTTGGAACCGATCAAAGTCACGATCTCCCCCTCGCTGACCTCGACCGAAATCCCTTTGAGCGCATGGATATGGCCGTAGTAGCTGTGAATGTCCTGCAGGGACAGAAGGCTCATGCGATTTTCTCCTCATGTTGACCGGCAACCGCCCCCCGGCCGAGATAAGCTTCGATCACCCGTGAATCGGAACGTATCTGTTGCGGCGTTCCTTCGGCGATTTTTTCACCATGATCCATCACGCAGATCCATTCCGAAATATTCATGACCACACGCATGTCATGCTCGATGAGCAGGATCGTAATGCCTTTTTCATCCCGGATCCGCCGAAACAGACGAATGATATCTTCGGTTTCCTGGGGGTTCATCCCGGCTGCCGGTTCATCGAGGAGCAGCATAAGCGGAGATGCGGCCAAGGCGCGGGCGATCTCGAGCCGGCGCTGTCCACCATAGGGCAGATTTTTGGCCAGTTCGTTGCCGACTCCTTTCAGCCCCACATACGTCATCAATTCCAATGCGTTGTTTTCCGATTCTTTTTCTTCGTTTTTGAAGAACGGCAGGTGAAACAGCGTGTCGATGGGCGATTGCTTCAAATGCACGTGCATGCCCACCAGAATGTTTTCGATCACCGACATGTTGCCGAAAAGCCGGATGTTCTGAAATGTCCGCGAAATGCCGCGGGAAGCGATCTGGTCGGGTCTCAACTTATGCAGCGATTTGCCGTTGAAAGTGATCGTTCCTTCTTCGGGATGGTAAATACCGGTCAGGGTATTGAAAAAAGTGGTTTTCCCGGCCCCGTTCGGTCCGATGATGCTGATGATCCGACCGGCGTCCAGTTTGAAGCTGACCCGATTGACAGCGATCAGACCACCGAACTTCTTTACGACATTGATGGTTTCAAGCAGTGCCATGGTGCGTTCTTGCCTTATTTCCCTTCCCCGGTTTCATCGCCGGCAAGCTGACGTTTGCGTCTCTGAGACGGAATCAGCCCTTCCGGGCGAAAGATCATCATCAGGATCAGAATCAATCCGAAAAGCAGACGCTGGTATTTGGCCGGGTCCAACTGGGTGGACAAATCGGCCCAGGCAAAATTGATGATCGGAATGACCGCATCGCTCTGTCGAAGCTGACTCAGATACAAAGAAAGCCCCTGAAGCACCTGCAGATTCAGGATGGTGACAGTTGCCGCACCGAGAATGACGCCGGGAATGCTGCCAGAACCGCCCAGAATCACCATGGACAGCACACCGATGGATTGCATGAACGAAAAGGATTCCGGACTGATGAAGGTACGACTTCCAGCCAGCAGAACACCCATGACACCGGCAAACGAAGCGCCCACGGCGAATGCGGCCAATTTCATCTTGACGAGCGGAACACCCATGGCGATTGCCGCGGTTTCGTCTTCACGGATTGCGGTCCAGGCCCGGCCGATTTTCGAGTCATCCAGCCGGCGGGTCACGAAAACGATGACAATGATCACCCCGAGGGCCAGCAGGTAGAACATGACATTATACATGTCGGCAGGGCTGACTTCATGCCCCACGAAACCACCGAACAGCGCGTTGAATCCGTCAACGAGCGCCTGGGGCATGGACGGCCGCTGGATCGGAGTAATCCCCTGCGGACCATTTGTGAAATTGAGCGGCTTGTCCAGATTGTTGGCCAGCACCCGGATCACCTCGCCGAATCCCAGGGTGACAATGGCCAGATAGTCTCCCCGCAGCCGCAGAACCGGCGTACCGAGCAGAATCCCCGTGATCGCAGCAATGAAGATTGCAATGAACATGAACAGGTAAAAGGCATCTCCGGGAAGCAGAAACGGCAGATTCGACGGCTGGGTGCCCGGTGCGAAGGGCAGGACATAATACTGCTGGGAACCGAAAAATGCCCACAGATACGCGCCGACAGCATAGAAGGCCACATACCCCAGATCGAGCAGACCGGCAAAACCCACAACGATATTCAGTCCCAAGGCCAGGGCGGCAAACACGCTGATCTGGAAAATGACCTCGAGATAAAAAATATTGCGTACCCCCACCACCGGAAAAATGAACAGTGTCAGAACCACCCCGACGATCAGTTTGAAGCGGGGTTCCGTCTTGAAATGATACAGCGTAAAAAACGAGGTGATCAGCACCAGAAACGCCAGATTCGAGCGCGGGCTGATATAGACGAGGGCGGTACCCAATACCATGTGGGTGAGAGTGATGATATGCGGATAAAAACCCTTTTCCAGTCCGGCGGCAATATTTTTGATAAAATGCGGGATCATCGTTTCCTCCTTAGGCCTTTTGGGCCACATTGGCGCCCATGAGTCCCTGGGGACGGAAGATGAGTACCAGGATCAAGATGCTGAAGGCAAAGATGTCCTTGTATTCGGTACCGGCCGCACCCATCGTGAACACCCCCATATACGATCCGGCATAGGTTTCCAACATGCCGAGAACGATGCCGCCAAGCAGAGCGCCGGTCATGTTGCCGATCCCTCCCAGTACCGCTGCGGTAAATGCCTTCAGACCGGGAAAAAATCCGACAAACGCATCGATCCGGGTGAATTTGAGGGCGTACAGCACACCGGCTGCTCCGCCTAGCATACCGCCCACCAGAAACGTCAGCGATATGATCCGGTTCACGTCGATCCCCATCAGACTGGCCGTGGGATGATCCTGAGCCACCGCACGGATGGCCTTGCCGACTTTGGTGGCATTGACCAGGTAATTCAGCGCCACCAGCATCAGCACCGCGGAAACGATGACGATGATTGATTTGATAGACACGCCGAACGTAATATTGGTAGATCCCAACGCCAGTTTGCCGAGGACCACCCGACGGTCGAAATTACCGAACGTGGGGAATATCCGGTTGAACTGCCCGGTGGTCAAACTTTCCACCAGCCGGATGACATCCTGAAGCAGAAACGAAACACCGATGGCCGAAATCAATGGAACCAGACGGGATGCATGACGCAGAGGCCGATAGGCGATACGTTCCACGGCAACGGCCAGCCCGCCGGCAACCAGCATCCCCCCGACAATGGCCAGGATTAAATAGACATAAGCCATGATCAGCGGTGCGCCGGACAGGATGCCGAATTTATCGAGCGCGATCAGGATTTCGACCCCGACAAACGCACCCACGGCAAAGATTTCACTATGCGCAAAATTGATGAATTCCAGAACCCCATAGACCATGGTGTACCCCAGCGCGATGGCGGCATAGACGAAACCGATCGTCAGCCCGTCGATGGCCACCTGCGGCAGATTGACCAGGGTATAGGTGAACAGCGACACGTTCAGTCTCGAGACAAGCGTCTGGCCGACCACGGTTCTGTCGAGGATCAGGGCAAGTGCCAGAACAATGATCGAAAGAACGATCGTGGTCCCCAACGAGAAAAAGACAAGCTGCCCCAGGGGGCGCATAAGCTCCGGGAGATTGATTGACTTCGAAAACCGTTTCATATTGTGAGTCCGAGTTGATACTCCCGGATTTATCATGAGACAGCCCGGGAGAGGTGAGCATAGGAGGGATTATTTCGGCGGTGCGATGTCGAGGGTTTCGACGACCGGGTTGTCGTTCCATTTCGCGGGATCGGAAGATTTGACCTGGATCACGAAATATTTGGCAACGATCGGATCTCCGATACCGTTGAAGGTAAATGTTCCGGTAATACCGGCATAATCTTTCAGGGCACGAATCTCTTTGGCAACCGCTTCACGGGTGGGTGCCTTGTTGCCGACGGCTTTGGCGGCCACTTCGATGGCTTTCAGACAAATCCCCATGGAATCATAGCCTTGAGCAGCAAACGGCTGAGGGGCTGCATTGAATTTGGCTTTGAAGTCCGTGATGAATTTGGCAGTGCCGGGATAAATGGTGGCCGGGCCGGATACGGTGGAATAAAAAGTACCGCCGCCGTCGAGCAGGGTCTGGCCGCCGATCTTGACGGCATCGGTAGAGTCGAACCCGTCATCACTCAGATAAATGCCCGCATATCCTTTCTCGCGGGCCTGTTTGAACAGAACCGCTGCCTGACCGTACATACCGCCGAAATACACCAGATCGGGATTTCCAGCAATGATCGGGGAAAGCAGGGAGTCAAAATTGGCTTTTTCTTCCGTTCCTTCGAATCCCAGCACCTTCATGCCTTTTTCTTCGGCCCGTTTCTTGAAGAACTCGGCAATGCCCTGTCCGTACGCGGTCTTGTCATGAACGACAAAAACGCTCTTGACTTTTTTTCCAGCGGCAAAGTCAGCGCCGACAACCCCCTGAACATCATCGCGTCCGACGATCCGGTTGACTTCCGCATAGCCGCGGGTGGTGACCTTGGGATTGGTGTTGGCCGGTGAGACATTGGCCAGTTGGGCCGTGTGATAGACTTCGGAAGACGGAATCTGAACTCCGGAGTTATAATGACCGACCACAGCCAGAATCGCCGGATCGGAGACAATGCGTTTGGCGTTGGCGACACCGGTGTCAGGATTGGCCTGATCATCGAACGGAGCCAGTTCGATTTTGAATCCCATCTTGGTTAACGGCGCGCTCAACTGCTCGAGTGCCAATTCGGCACCCCGTTTGATATCCACACCGACAGCCGAATTGTCACCGGAAAGCGGGGACTGGGTGGCGATCTTGATGATCTGATCGGCGGCAGCGACCGGTCCGATGCAGACCATCCCAACAGCGATGATCAACGATAAAACTACCCAACAGCGTTTTGTCATACTCCTTCCTCCTTTTAATCAGTTAATCGGTTGGTAAACATCCCATACATCCAGCACATGACATGAGGATACATTCATGAATTGCGGGGTCAGGCATCAATAATATATATCGTTTCGGACATCCCCTCCGCCCTTTTTACAAAAAGATGAATGTCCTCTTTCTCCTATTCTTGTATTTTGTGGTCATCTTTTGATAGATAAAGCTTGATATCCCATTCACATCGAAAAAGTCAAGCAGAGGTTCATCACCACGTATAATTTATGTTACGGATTCATTCATTTGATTGAATCCGTAATCTCCTTCAGGACATCGAGCATTTGCTGTCCCACCGCGTCGATCTGCCAGGGTTTGATTCCATCGACCATGGAGAGCATCTCGATGTCGGGCGGATTTTTGATAGAAACAGCCGTAATCAGCGCATTGTTGCACAACAGACCCGGATCGATCTCCATACCGGATGCCATGGATTCCCGCCATTTTTTCAGGGATGCGATGCGGGCGGAAATCTGCGCATTCGGAGTCGGTTCACGGGTGCGGGGATAATTCGGCAGCAGTGAAGCATCCAGTTCCATGGCCGCATCGACGACATCGAGTATTTTTTGACCATAGCGGTCAAGCTGTTTGATACTGAGAGCCTTGATATTTTTCAACTGATTGATATCCCTTGGTTTTTCGATCGCAAGTTTCAGCAGAACATCGTTATGAAGCACTTGATACAAAGGCTTGTCCATTTTTTTGGCTAGGGTATCCCGAAAATCCAGCAGCGACTCCAAAACAGCCAATGACCTTCTCCCGAGTTTACCGGCTCCCTTGAATTTAAAAAAAAACGGTTCCCCATTGGCCGCAATCGTCCGAACCTGAGTCTGAAGGTCACATTCCTGAAGAAACCAGTCCAAGCGTCCGGTTTCGATCAGTCGATCTTCCAGATGTCTTGATAATTCATTCAGATAAACGGCATCCTGGGCGGCATACGCCAGCATGTCCTCCGGTAAAGGCCGTTGAGACCAGTCTTTTTTCTGAAATTTCTTTTCCAGGCGGATGTGGTACAGGAGATTCAACACCGCATCGAGACCGGTAAAGGTCATGCCAAGAAAACGGCATGCCAATTGCGTATCGAAAAGATTTTTGACCTCGATGCCAAAATCCTTGTAGAGGCTGCGGATGTCGTAATCCGATCCATGAAACACTTTTCGAATGTCGGGATGGGCAAAAAACGGCTTGAGAGCGGAGAGTTCGCCGATCTGAAGCGGGTCCACCAGAAAACAAGCCGAAGGCGTCGCTATCTGAATCATGCAGACCTTCTCCCGATAATGAAACAGGGAGTCGGCTTCGAGATCGATGCCAACGGTTTCTTCGTGTATCAGCAGATCGGCGGTTTTTTCGAGATCTTGCCGGGTTGTGACAAGTCGATAGGGGACAGTGGCAGCGTGATGAATCGTATTACTCCATTCAATTGAAATCATTTTTGGAAAGTTCCTTGACAATGCATACCACCGTGATTTTATCTTTGAATCCCGGCGCCACCTTCAGAGATGCCGGACTCAATGCCAGGTTGACGATGATGGTTCGGGAAGACTGAATCGATTCGAGCGGAATTTTTTCGGTGTATAGCGTCGTGATATTTTTTAGAATTTGTCTTCCGCCGATGATCTGCACAGCGCTCGGATCGATGTTGATTCTCTCCATTCTTAGATTGTCCGGCAGTTTACCGGTCCAGTCCACCTGAACCGGCAAATCCTTTTTGTCCAGCACATCGAGGGAAACATCCACCACTGACGGGTCGAAGCTTTTGATGACGATACCAGGCGGCAGTGAAATATTTTCGTGGGTGATGGTGAAACTGTTCTGTCCGACGACCGATTTTCCGAGATCGATTTTTACCCGAACGTGATCGGGTCGGACGGTTCGCATCAATGTTCCAGAGCCACCGAGTTGAAGCTTGACACTGTTGACGGAAGCATCCATGATTTCCAGGCTGGGATTCCGATTCATATACTCGATCGGTACCTCGAAAGTGACCAGCGTATCGAGCCCCCGGGTAATCGACAGCCAGATACTGGTAATCAGAATCACGGAAACCGCTGCGGCGATGGCGATCTCGGTTCTTTCCTTTTTCCGGATTGTCTCATCCTTGACCTCGAATCCGATATGCTTTTCGAGCTGTTTTTCCAGATCGTCTTTTTTCAATATCGGTGTCAACGTTCCACCTTTGACGATTTGAACAGTTCCGCGTTCTTCGGAAACAACCACGACCAGCGCATCTGTGGATTCGGACAGCCCCATGGCGGCCCGGTGCCGGGTTCCATAATGCGAAGGCAGCTCATGACGATGAGACAAGGGAAGAATCACTCCGACCTCCCGAATCCGGTCCCCCTCGATAATCACCGCCCCGTCGTGAACCGGATTGTCTTCCCAGAAAATACTGGTGATCATTTCCTTGGAAATGGCCCCATCCCACAGAATTCCGTTCTGGATTTTCTCGCTGATGTCTTCCCGACCGGGGAAAACGATCAATGCACCGATTCGCTTTCTGGAAAGATCCATGACACTGTCGGCAATGATCTGAATGGGTGTGTGAAGAGACTTCTGCGGAAAACCCCAGAACAGCATCCTGATGTTCTTGACCTGAAGAACGCTTCGGATCTCGTTTCGAAAGACAACGATGATGATCAACGCCGCAACGGCCGTGATACCTTGAATGACCCAGCTCGTCACGATCAGACCGATGGCCACGGCAATGCTCTGAAATATCCACAGCAAAGCGAGACCGACGAGTATCCGGAATGCATTCGTAATTCTGAAAATGACATAACAACGAAAAAGGATATAGCTGTTCAAGGTGATATCGACAATATCCTGCCACCGAATACTCTGAAGAAAAATCAAAAAACCTTCCATAAACTTTATTCCGTCACACTGAATCGAAGCACCTGCAGAATTCGCCCTTCCGAATCGGTGATTTCCACCCGCCAGGGACCTTTATCCGACTCCCGAAGTTGAATGGCGCTGTAGGTTGTCCAACGGGGCGGATTCAGCGGCAGTTTGATTTTGGTGCTGAGATTGTCCCGATTGTACCAATTATGGGTGATATGGGTTTTCTCGGACACGACATCGAAGAGCGTATAGCAGCAGATTCTGCCGATTCCAATCGAAAAGACAACCCCTTCATTGACCGGTTGGCGTTCCTGAACATCTTCGCACATCACCGCAGAAGTTATCACCGGCTGATCCGCAGCAACGGCCCGGTTCACATCGTAATTACCACAAAAAGTACTCAGACAGAGAAGCATTCCCGCGCTTCCTAAAGTCATCATCCATTTTTGAAAATACACCATTATCAACTCCATAGATTCTTGAGTGAATTTTTCATTTTTCCTGTTCAATAAAAAGTCGCTTCTATCAATCCGGCTGTCCTGCAGAACGAAAAAAACGGGATTTTTCAAACAGATCAGGAATAATGATGCAAGGCCTGACCCGCGCAATATCTGAAGAATTGTTGGATAACACAGATATGTAATGATTGAAAAATATCGGGGAATGGTTAGAAATGGGATTGAATGAGAATGGAATGTTTTTTTCATGGATGCATGGCAACTTATCGTTATTTCGAGCGGATTTTGTATGAAAACCCTCAGATAGTCAAGAGCGAAAGCAATTAAATAACAATTGCAAAATCATAGACATTTACCTATCATTCACTATTATGGCACGCTTATGGCAGGTTGCAAACACGCATGAATCCAGCCATAATGAGCTTGTTTTTCGTGTATTTCGCGGTTAATCATCAATCAGTATCAGAAAGTGATTTCGTTCCATGACCCAGGACATCACCCGCTTCGATTTCGATACCATCATAGACCGTCGGCATACGGCCAGCCTGAAATGGGATAAATACAAAAACCGGGATATCATTCCCCTGTGGGTGGCGGACATGGATTTCAAATCCCCGCCTGCGGTTCTCGAAGCACTACACCAACGGGTGGATCACGGTATTTTCGGCTATGCCGTTGCCCCCCCGGAACTGATCGATATTACCGTTTCCATGCTGTCTGCAGAATATGGTTGGCACGTTCATCCGGACTGGATAGCCTGGCTTCCCGGACTGGTCACCGGTTTGAACGTTACCTGCCGGGCCATCGGAAACCCCGGCGACAATGTTCTCACCGCCATTCCGGTGTATCCGCCGTTTTTGTCGGCCCCGACACATTTTCAGCGCAATGTCGTCACCGTACCGCTGAGTTGCTGCAACGGAAAATGGGGGTTCGATTTCGATCGACTCGAAAGTGCGATCACCCCGAAAACCCGTCTTTTCATGCTCTGCAATCCCCACAACCCGGTCGGCAGAGTATTCACACGGGATGAACTCAACCGTATCGCCGCCATCTGCGAAAAACACGATTTGATCGTCTGTGCCGACGAGATCCACTGTGGGATGATCCTGGATGCGGATAAATTTCACATCCCCTTTGCCTGCCTCGGAGCGGACATCCAGGATCGCACCATCACCCTGATGGCGCCCAGTAAAACATACAATATCGCTGGATTGGGATGCTCGTTTGCCGTCATTTCGAATCCTGATATCCGTCAACGTTTCATAGAAGCCATGGCTGGCATCGTTCCCCGCGTCAATGCCCTGGCCAACACAGCGGCACTGGCCGCCTATCGGGACACAAGTCCATGGCTGAAGCAGCTCATAGATTACTTGCGCGGCAACCGGGACCGGGTTTTCTCGGCCGTGTCGCAAATGAAAGGACTGACCATTTACCACACGGAAGCTACATACTTGTCCTGGATCGATGCGCGAGAATTGGGACGGAAAGATCCGGCAGGATTTTTCGAAGATGCCGGCGTCGGCTTGTCCGACGGCACGGAATTCGGCACACCGGGATTTCTTCGACTGAATTTCGGATGCTCGCGGGCAATGCTGGATGAGGCGTTGGGGAGGATGGGAATACGTTTTAATTGGTTAAGGAGCTGACCACAGGTTACCGGGTAAGGGTTATGGAACTGGATACACTGATTGTCAATGGAATGGTGGTTACGGTCAATCCGGATTTTGAAATCATCGGGAAGGGATGGGTCGGTGTTCGGAACGGACGGATTGTCGCAGTCGAGGCGCAGCGCTCGGATTCTGTGATGCCGAAGGCGCGTGAGACTGTCGATGCCGATGGTGGCATCGTGATGCCGGGGCTGGTGAATACGCATACCCATCTGCCCATGTCGCTGTTTCGGGGGCTGGCTGATGACCTGCCGTTGATGACCTGGCTGAACGATCATATTTTTCCGGCGGAAGCCGCCTTCATCCACCCGGAATCAGTTTATACAGGAACTCTTCTGGCCTGCGCCGAAATGCTGCTGTCTGGAACCACAACCTGCTGCGACGGCTATTTTCATGAACACAGCGCCGCACAGGCCGTATCACTGGCCGGACTCCGGGCCATCATGGGTCAGGGGGTTATCGACTATCCGGCACCGGGCGTTCCCGATCCTTCCGAAAACATTGCGGTTGCCGGAGGTTTCGTTCGTCACTGGCAGCATCGCGTGCCGTTGATTCAGCCGTCTGTTTTCTGTCATTCTCCATACACCTGTTCCGACAAAACCCTGCAAAGCGCCAAAGAACTTGCCAGATACACCGGTTCCCTGTTTCAGATTCATGTGGCCGAAACCCGATCCGAATACGAGATGATCCAGGCATGTCATCACCTGAGCCCCATCGCCTATCTCGACAGTCTGAACGTTCTGGATTCCCGTACCCTCCTCGTCCATGCGATCTGGCTGGATGATGTGGACATCGAGATCATCGCCCGGTCGGGAGCCGGCATCTCCCACACGCCGGAAAGCGCCATGAAACTGGGTTCCGGAATCGCCAGAATCCAGGATATCATCGAAGCCGGAATTCCGGTGGGATTGGGAACCGATGGCTGTGCCAGCAACAATAATATGGACATGTTTCAGGAAATGGATATTGCCGCCAAATTGCATAAGGTTTCAACCTTGAACCCCCAGATCATGAATTCCCGTACCGTTCTGAAGACGTCCACCATCGGTGGAGCCCGGTCCATCGGCATGGATGGGATGATCGGTTCCCTCGAAACAGGTAAGCAAGCAGATATCCTCATTTTAAACATCCAGACACCGCACTGGACGCCGCTGTATCACCCGGAATCCCATATCGTCTATGCGGCCACGGGCTCGGATGTCCGAGATGTCATGATCGACGGGGTCTGGCAAGTCAAAAACCGAACACTTGTCCACCTGGATTTAGATGACATCCTCGATCAGGCCCGGACCGAAGGAAAACGTATTCAAGAATGGAGAATCCACCGTGAACCGACATGACATCATCCCATATGCCGCGGGAGACAGACCCGTGGACCTGCTGCTGACCCATGCAAAAATCATCCATGTCTTTTCTGGTGAAATCACCGAAGGCAGCATTGCCATTGCCGGCGGATGGATCGTCGGGATCGGGGACTATCCATCCAAGGAAGTCCGGAACCTGTCGGGCCGATTCGTTGCACCGGGCTTTATCGATCCCCACGTGCATATCGAAAGTTCCATGACCAGTGTCACCCAGTTCGCCCGTGCCGTGGTTCCCCACGGCACGACCACGGTCGTGGCCGATCCCCATGAAATCGCCAATGTCCTTGGAACCCTCGGTATCCAATACATGCTGCAATCCGCCGAAAACCAGCCCATGAATATCTATTATGCGCTGTCTTCCTGTGTGCCGGCCACCGCCATGGAAACATCCGGAGCCCGGCTGGAAACCATCGACATGATTTCCCTGATGAGCGACAACAGGATCATTGCACTGGCCGAAATGATGAATTTTCCCGGTGTCATTCACGGCAATCCGGATGTGATTTCCAAAATCAGGTTGGCCCGGCAGTACCGCAAGCGGGTGGAAGGACACAGCCCCGGTTTGTCGGGGAAAGCATTGAACGCCTATATCGGTTCCGGCATTTCGAGCGATCATGAATGCACCACGGCCCATGAAGCCCGTGAAAAGCTGACGGCCGGCATGCATATTTTCATCCGGCAGGGAACCGGGGCCCGAAATCTCCAGGATCTGCTGCCGATCGTCACCCCGAGGACGTATCATCGCGTGATGTGGTGTACGGATGATCGCGATCCCCACGATCTGCTGAACGAAGGCCACATCGACGCCATCATCCGGGAGGCCGTCGGTTCCGGCCTGGATCCGGTCCGGGCTATCCAGATGGCAACGATCAACCCGGCGGAATATTTCGGGCTTCACCATCTTGGCGCCGTTGCACCGGGCAGACAGGCGGATATGGTGGTGTTTTCCGATCTGAATACACCCAGGGCCGAACAGGTGTACTGCCGGGGCGAACTGGTCGCCGAAAACGGCGTTATGGCGCCGGATGTTCCGGTTCCGGAAATCCAGGCACTTCCCCGTTCCATGAAAGTGCTGCTCAAATCCCTCGATTTTTCTATCCCCATGGCCGGAGACCGTATCCGGGTGATCGAGATCGTTCCGGATCAGGTGATCACCCGATCCTCGATCGCCGCGCCGACCATTTTTCAGGATACCGCTGTCTCCGACCCGGACCGGGATATTCTGAAAATCGCGGCCATCGATCGGCACAGCGGTTCAACGAATATTGGAAAAGGATTCGTGAGAGGTTTCGGACTTCGGCAGGGAGCCATTGCCTCGAGTGTGGCGCATGACTCCCACAATGTCATCGTGGTGGGAACCTGTGATGAAGATATGAAGGCTGCTGTAAAAACGGTCGTTTTGATTGGCGGCGGTCTGGCCGTCGTATCCGGCGGCAGAGCGATCGCCAAATTAGCCCTGCCCATTGCCGGACTCATGTCTCCGGAACCGGTACATGTCATCCGGAACCAGCTCGATGGTCTGCTGGCCTGTACCCGGGAAATCGGATCACATCTTCAAAACCCGTTCATGACCCTTTCCTTTTTATCACTGCCCGTCATTCCGGAGCTGAAGATCACCGACCTGGGGCTGGTAGATGTCGGTCGATTTCAGATCGTGCCGTTGTTTGTGTAAGTGATATATTGCAAAAGCCCGGACAAGAATAACCTGTATATTTTTTGTTTGACATATCAAAATAACTTCTTTAAAATTTTAAACTGAAAATGTTGGATAGTATCGTCTGATAACGGCAAACCATTCGAAAGAGTGGGACGCAAAACTACTGGCCTAAATACCTTACAGGAATATGGTTGCAGAGTTGCCGGGCGGGAAATGGCTCCTTTTTGATGCCTTTCTGCGCGGAAAGCATATAAGGAGGTGTCATGATGAATCAGAAGACCCAAAAATTCTTTTCTTGTTTCTATTCTTTATCGATCCGAGTGACATTTATTCTTGTCTCCCTCGTATTATTGATCTGCATCGTACCTGGCGTTTCCCTTGCCGCTTCCAATAACAAAAAACATCCAACACCAACTCCGTCTGTTACTCCAACTCCGTCTGTTACTCCAACTCCGTCTGTTACTCCAACTCCGTCTGTTACTC
>CAYQKZ010000039.1:11739-15171 GCA_964418135.1 uncultured Desulfobacterales bacterium | reverse complement strand
TGTTCACACGAGATGAAACCTGGCAGGGCCATTCCGTCACGGTATGGGGGATGTAAAACCCAGTTGGTTGGCTTGCGAAAATGATCGATTCAATCAACCAAACGATAATAAAGCAGACTTTCAGAAGATTTATGGCGACTGTATGTTCTGAGGTCATCCCCGTTTTCAAAGACTTAGGTGCTGTTCAGCTTCAGCAAACACATAGTCAGTTTCTTCTTTTGAAACGGCGATATTGTTATTTCTGAGCTTACCATTGTCTTAAGATTCTTTGCCAAAAAGTTTCAGAAAGTTGAACTCGATCAGCCCAGAACCTTCGCTTCGCGAACCCGGCTCAAAACCAGGGTGCGGTGATGCAGCCGTTTGAGATCCGGGTGGAAGCTGATATTCAGTAACGTCGTGTTGGGCAGCTCACGGAAAAGCATTTCGAATATCAATCGCTCACCCTTCGGGTCAAATGCATCGGTGGCCTCTTCCATGAACATCCAGGCAGGCCGCTGGAGAAGCGCCCTGGCAAATCCGATCCGCTGCTGCACACGCTGCGGCAGCACCTGATCCCAGTTGCCCTGCTCGTCCAAACGCGGAGCGATCCATGCCAGGCCGGAACATTCGAGTACATGACGGATAGAGGATGCGGAAAAGGAATCCGATGGATGCGGATAACTGAGCGCGTCGCGCAACGCACCTTCAGGCAGGAACGGACGCTGGGCGATAAACAGGATATCGCTGTCTGCCGGCAGCCTGACCCGACCGCTGCCCCATGGCCAGAGCCCGCCGACCACTTTGAACAGGCTTCCCGTCACATCGGGATCTCCGGTAATCAGCACCCGTTCTCCCCGGCGGATGTCTGCATTGAAATGTTCGAATATTATTTGACCCGATGGTTCTGTAATACAGAGATCCTCGATCACCAGGTGGGAGCGATCGAATCGGTCCAAGACAATGCGCCGGCCGTTGGGTGCCTGCGGGTTGGCATCCAGATGCCGGATATCTTCATCGAGTGACAGCACACGATCGGCCGAAGCCCGGCAGCGAGCGACCTCTCCGATGTTGTCCACCGGCCAGGAAAGCGCGGAAGTCAGGCGCTGAAACGCCTGAGCGGCCTGCATCAGCACACCGAGAGACATGGCCCCGTGAATGTACTGGGGGGCTGCGACCAGGATTGGAAATACCGGCAGCAGGGCTCCGTATCCGGTTCCGAAGGATACCAGGCCCATGTATGCCAGGGACTGCCGATCCCATTCCCGTACGATCCGTTTGAAAAGCGCTGCTGATCCGACACGTTCCAGCGGTTCACCGCGCATGAGAGCGATCGCTTCCGTGTTCTCCCTCACACGGGACAATCCGAAACGAAATGTGGCTTCCGCAGCCTGTAAATCGTTCGTGGCCCGCACCAGCGGTCGACCGATAATCCAACTGACCATACTGCCCAGCCCCGCGTAAATGAAAGCCAGCGGCACCATATATCCCGGAACCCGAATCGTGGTGCCCGGTATGATGATTGCCCCCGACACGGTCCACAGAATATCGATGAAAAGACATAGAAGCATCAGCGACAAGATCAGCGTATGGGCCAATGCGATCGCGCATTCCGTTGCGATGCGGATATCTTCGGCAATACGCTGGTCGGGATTGTCGTGATCTCCGGCACTGAGTGTCAGTCGGTAATGGCGGCCGTCTTTCATCCAGCTTCCGACCATCTGCTCGGTCAGCCAGGCCCGCCAGTCGATCTGAATCCACCGCTTGACGATCAGATGCGCCGCCGTAACGAGGACGGAAATGATGAAGATCAATGCAAACATCGCAACCTGGACAAACACCCCCCGAACCGAATGCTGTTCGAGCGCATCGAACAGAGCGCGATGCCAGTAATTGGTCCATACCATGAGCCCGACCTGCCCCATGGTAAGCACCAGCAGCAGCAGGGTGGCACCACGGACTTTCGTGCGGTGCTGGCAGTTCCAGTAAGGTCCGGCAAGTCGAAGCACCTGGCGGAGAAAAGTTTTTCGGCTTTCGGAACCGTTGCGTGAAATGATATCCATCGATGGATTCAGGGTAGTGTCAGTCATTGTTGTAATATCGACATTGAGCGGTGACAACCGGAGCTGTTGGAATTTCTCCCCCCATCGAATTCACCTCGGATAAGGGGGAATAGGAAACGGAATTTTTGGATCGTTCGAAGTATAACCGAACATCCCATCAAAGAAAAGAAAAACCAATCCTCACCCAACGGATGCTGAAAAGGTGGCTTTTGAACCACTGTGCAATATAACCTATTTTTTTTCTTGACAAAATTTGTCATCCAATTTATTTTCGGCAACCGAACAATGTATATACAATCAACCCTTTGAGTGGATTATGACCGTTTTTCACAAACACTCGCCGATCATTCCTATCCTGAAATATTCAGTTGTCATGCTGGCGATCTGCTGGTTTCTCAACGCCGGAACCGAAAGCCTCGGGTATAACTGGCAATGGTACCGCGTTCCCCGTTATATCTTCACCCTCGAAAACGGACAGGTGACTGCTGGGCCTCTCATTCAGGGACTGATGGTCACCTTTCAGGTTTCCGGCATCAGCCTGGTGCTGTCTTTTGCCCTCGGATTGACCGCAGCCCTGTTTCGCCTGTCCGACTCCATTGTGGCCCGTGTTCTGGCCCGCGGCTATCTCGAACTGATCCGCAATACCCCCTTGGTGGTTCAGCTTTTTTTTATTTATTTTGTTCTGGGTCCGGTGTTGGGTGTCGATCGGTTTTTTTCCGCGGTCCTGGCGCTCAGCCTCTTTGAAGGCGCTTATGCCTCGGAAATCTTCCGAGCCGGCATCGTCTCCATCCATAAAGGTCAGTGGGAAGCCGCCTACAGCCTGGGTCTCGGCAGGTACGACACCTACCGCTGCATCATTTTGCCCCAGGCCATCCGCCGCATTCTGCCGCCCCTGACCAGCCAGGGCATATCCCTGATCAAGGATTCGGCACTGGTCAGCATCATTGCCGTCTACGACCTGACCATGCAGGGGCGGGTCATTATCGCCGAAACGTTTCTGACCTTTGAACTCTGGTTCACCGTTGCCGCCATTTACCTGACCGTTACGCTGGCGCTGTCGGTGCTGGTCAATTTTCTGGAAAATCATCTCAGAGTCCGGACTTAGGCACTGAAGGAGGAAGGTATCCATGCAGGAAACACAGTTCGATGCCCGCGATTCTTCGGCCATCATCACCGTAGACCGGATCAGCAAGAGATTCCTGAACGGTGTTATGGCGCTGAGCGATTTTTCAACCACCATTCAGCGCCGTGAGGTCGTGGTGGTCATCGGGCCTTCGGGCTCCGGTAAATCCACATTCTTGCGATGTCTGAACGGTCTTGAAGAAATCGACTGCGGATCGATTGTGATCGACGGCATCCCGCTGGACGACAACAAGAAAAATCGGCTGGAAAT
>CAYQKZ010000039.1:0-11729 GCA_964418135.1 uncultured Desulfobacterales bacterium | reverse complement strand
ATCCGCAAGGAAGTCGGTATGGTCTTTCAGCAGTTCAATCTCTTTCCGCATCTGACCGTCCGGGACAACATCAATCTGGCCCAGCAGCTCGTCCGTAAAAAATCCAGAACCGAGGCTACGGAAATGACCATGGATCTGTTGCGGAAGGTCAACATCACGGATAAGGCCGATGCGTTTCCGGCCCAGCTCAGCGGCGGTCAGCAGCAGCGGGTGGCCATTGCACGGGCGCTTGCCATGATGCCCAAAATTATGTTATTCGATGAAGCCACCAGCGCGCTGGACCCGGAAATGATCGGCGAAGTCCTCGATGTCATGAAGAACCTGGCAAAAGAAGGCATGACGATGGTGGTTGTCACGCATGAAATGGGGTTTGCCCGCGAAGTCAGTGACCGGGTCATTTTCATGGAGAACGGAAAAATCGTAGAAGCGGGAACGGCTGAACATTTTTTCAGCAATCCCCAGGAGGACCGCACCCGGCTGTTTCTCAGCCAGATTCTGCATTGACAAAGGAACCGAGACGTTGCGGAAAAAACTGAAATGGACACCCCTGGATGCCATCATCGCCCTGCTGGTATCGGTGCTTCTTGGATATATCGTCTATCGCATTCACGTCGGCCTGCAATACAAATGGAACTGGAGCGCCATTCCCCAATACCTGTTCCGACTGGATCAGACGACCGGAAAATGGACGGCGAATCTGCTGATGCAAGGACTCTTGACAACCATCCGCCTGAGTATCTGGGCCACCCTGCTGGCCACCCTCATCGGAACCATTGCCGGTTTTTACCGCATCAGCACAAGCCTCTTCAAGCGGCTGCTGGGCCGGACATTTGTGGAACTGATTCGAAACACCCCTCCCCTCGTACTGATCTTCATTTTTTATTTTTTTGTCAGTGATCAGATCATGCCGATTTTGGGTGTCGATGATTTCGCCCGGAACGCATCGACAACCACACAGCATATTCTGACTTTCTTTTTCGCTCCCCCGCGTTTTTTTTCCGCCTTTATTTCAGCCACATTGACGGTGGCGATTTTCGAGGCGGCCTATATCACCGAAATCATTCGAGCCGGCATTCAGTCCATCGAAAAAGGCCAGTTTGAAGCCGCTTACGCCCTCGGATTGTCCTGGCGGCAGAACATGCAGCATGTCATCTTGCCCCAGGCGATTCAGCGGATTCTGCCCCCTCTGGCCGGGCAGTTCATCTCCACCATCAAGGATTCCGCCATTGTATCGGTCATCTCCATTCCGGAACTTTGCTTCCAGGGGATGGAACTGATGGCAGCCACCTATCTGACGTTTGAATGCTGGATCACCATCACGGTATTGTATCTGGTGCTGACCCTCAGCCTGTCGCTGGCGGTCGAGCGTCTGGAAATTTTCATGAGAAGGAGTACGGTCTGATTATCGTCGTTCCAACCCAAAAAGGAGGTAGTATGAAAATCGTATCCAAGCTGTTGAAACCCCTCGTCACCCTTTTTCTGATCGGTTGTCTGACAATCCCGGCAATGGCCGGCGATCTGCAAAACAAACTGGTCGCCGAGAGTACCATCGATCAGGTACTCAAACGCGGAATACTCAAAGTCGGCATGTCCACATTCGTTCCCTGGGCCATGAACGATAAAAACGGGCAGCTTGTGGGTTTTGAAATCGATGTGGCCAAGCGATTGGCGGAAGACCTCGGTGTCAAGGTGGAATTTGTTCCCACCAAATGGGACGGCATCATCCCGGCCCTGTTGACGGGAAAATTCGATGTCATCATCGGCGGCATGTCCATGCAACCCGGCCGAAGCCAGAAAGTCAATTTCAGTATGCCGTATGATTACACGGGGCAGGCAATCGTTGCCAACAAACAACTGGCAGCCGGATTCAAAAGCATGGAGGATTTCAACAAGCCGGAAATCACCCTTACCGCCAGAATGGGTTCCACTTCGGTTCCGGCCATCAAAAAATTCATGCCCAAAGCCAAAGTGAGCCTCTTCGACGATGAATCCCAGGCTTATCAGGAAGTCATCAACGGCAAAGCCCATGCCATGGTCGGCTCTGCGCCGACACCGGCCTTTCAGGCCATTAAATATCCGGATGCCCTGTTTATCCCCATCGAAGGAACGTTTACCAAAGAACCCATTGCCTTTGCGGTCCGAAAAGGGGACTTCGATACACTCAACGTTTTCGATAGCTGGATTACGGTCGTCGCTTCCGAAGGCTGGCTGAAAGATAGAAAACACTATTGGTTCGAAACGAAAGATTGGGAATCATCCGTTCAGTAAGGCGATTTTCAACAAACGATACCATGATAAAAACACCATTATACTATGAGTCGTTACAATCTGCGTTTTCATCAAACTCCCTCCCCCAGCGGGGGAGGGCCGGGGTGGGGGTTTCAAAAGCGCAGATTGTACCCATTTGAAGTATAGACGGTCAACGGTGGAACGGTCAGGGTTTTTCAACCCTGACCGGCACAGCTTTCAGCAGGGGAAACCCGCTGATCGGATCTGTGATGTGATCGTATGTAACGAAGTTGATGCGCCAATCTTCCCACCCGTGATAGACTTCGATGACCCCCGGCCGCAATTCCGATTTGTGGACGATCCGCGCCTGAATGACCAAAGAACCGATTTCCGATACAATCCGGACTGGCTCCCTGTCTGTAATCCCCAGTTTTTCTGCATCATCCGGATGAATTTCGACCACCGCCTGCGGATGTATTTTTCGAAACCGCTCGATATTCTGGTGGCGTGAATGGTAAAACAGCGTCATGCGGGCGCCGGTTGTCAGCAGCAGCGGGAACGCCTTGTTTTGATGACGCAGATGATAAGGCGGCACATATTCGGGAATTTCAGGCAAGCCCAGGCTTTTCAAATATGACGAAGTAAATTCGACCTTACCGGATGGCGTCGGCAGCGGCTGAAACTGATATTTCCGATAACACGGCGGTTTGTATTGAATGCCTTCCGGATGCGCCTGAAGCGCTTCGAGGCTGAGCCCGGACGGCTCCAGAATATAGCGGTTCACCTCGGTTTCATTTTCCCACGGAAAATATTTGTCCCCGAATCCCAACCGCCGGGCCAGATCTTTCCAGAGCCGGTATTCGTCGCATACTTCAGGAATTTCCGCCACCTTGGTTGTCAGAAAAACACGCTGGTGTTTGTGATTGATATGAATCTCGGATCGTTCCAGGTAAGAGGCTGCCGGCAGAATGTAGTGAGCCAGCCGGGCGGTACGGGTCATGAACAGATCGTTGACCACCAATATATCCAGACTAGACAGCGCCTTTTCGACTTTCTGGATGTTGGGATTGGTCACTGCGGGGTTGGCCCCGGTGATGACAAGCCCTTTCAGCGGATACTCCCCCTTCCCCAGCATGAAATCCATGGCTGTCATGGTGTGACATTCCTTCCGGATGTGGTAGAGTACCGGATATCGGTCTGCACCAATCGGTCGTTCCTGGTCGAGCGGCAGTTCCTTGTATAGGGTCAGATCGTTGCGTTCGAGCGTTTCCGGCCAGCCGAAACCGCATTCGATGTCCAATGATCCGCACAGGCAGGACAGGATGGCCAGCGCACGAATATTGTTGACACCATTTTCATGATGTTCCAGGCCGGCGCCGACATAAAAACTGATCCACGGCTTGTTTTTCCGGATCAGTTCAGCCATCTGGACAACCACATCCGCATAGACACCGGTCTGAGCTTCCACCACCTGCGGGGTGAACTGTCGGGCATAGGCCGTAATTTCATCCATGCCGATACAGTAACGCTCGACAAACGGCCGATCGTAGCCGTCCGATTGAATCAACTGGTGAATGAGCCCCCAGGCCAGGGCACCGTCGGTACCCGGAATGGGCTGTGCAAAAATATCGGCATAGCAGGCAATGGGATTCAGGCGCGGGTCCACCACCACGAGATTGGCCCCTCGGGCTTTGGCATCCGCAAATTCCGACATGAACGGCGGGTGGCAGACCGGCGGATTGGTTCCGAAGAGAAAAATCAATCCTGCACTGGAATAATCCGGGAAAGGATTCCAGAAACCTGCAACCAGATAATGTCCCAGAAAGCGGCTGTTGAAACAGGCCGAGTCATTGGAAAAATAATTCGGGGTGCCAAACGCATGCGCAAAGCGACGGACATATTCTTCCTGCTGGAAAAAACCGACGGCTTCCCCCTTCCAGACCCCGACGGAACGGGCGCCACAGTGTTCTTTGATTTTTTGGAATTTTTCAGCAATCTCATCGAGAGCCTGATCCCGCGAGATTTCTATGAAATCGCCGGTTGGCTGCCGCTTCAACGGTTTTAAAATTCGATCCGGATGATAGAACACATCGAGGGCCGCGCTGCCGCGGGGGCACATCCGCCCCTGGTTGACGGGGTTTCCTTCCGCCGGCGTGATATCCGTCATGATGCCGTCGCGGATATGGACTTCGATGCTGCAGCGGGTGTCGCACATGCGGCACAAAGTCCTTACCCGTCCGTTTTCAATGATCGTCTTTTCCCTCATGATACGCATCCTTCAGGAATGGCTCTGACACACAGTTTTAAATCCATCCGCTTCCGCTTCAGTTCCGCCAGTTCGTTGATGCTGCCGAAGTGAAGGGCTTTTGCCATGCATACCTGCACACATCGGGGGTTGCCCCCGCACAGATCGCATTTGGTCGCCACCCGCTGCATGCCGTCAAGCTGAACACTGCCGAAAGGGCATGCCGTTACGCACAGTCCGCATCCAATGCATCGGTTTGTATCGACCACGACGGCATGGGTCCGGGGATTCCGGCTGAGGGCTCCGGACGGACAGACTTTCATACACATGGCCACTTCGCACTGCCGGCACGTAGCGGTGAAAATGCGCCGATGATCCATATCCACATGAACAAATATATTGGATGCATGCCCCTGGTGACTTTTCGCTTGATGGAAAAAACAGACCCGCTCACAACTCAGGCACGCAATACAGCGTTCAATTTCAACAAATACAACCTTCATTCGAGATTCCTGTCAGAATAATGCGGAATGGGGGTACCCGTTCACTCTCCCTCCCTGCTGAATATCACGTCCCCCCTCCCGACCTCTCCCCGCTGGAGGGAGGAGGTGAACGATTACGAATGGGGAGAAGACAAATTGAGAATACCGACGGCATGTTCGATTTCCGTCAGCAAAGACCCGGATCGGATCAGGGATACCATGGCGGTGATATCGACAGCCAGCACCCGGTCTTCATCCAAAAAGGGAATTTTTTCACGGATCACCCGATGCGCCACTCGGGTACCCTCCCCTGCCGGAAGATGTATCTTTTCGGTCAGCAGATCGTAGGCCTGGGCTGCACACAGCATTTCCACTGCCAGGACATGCTCCACATTGTCCAGAATCTCCCGGCACTGGCGGATGGCGATCGTTCCCATGGACACATGATCCTCCTTGTTGGCGGATGTCGGAATCGAATCGACACAGGCAGGATGCGCCAGCACCTTGTTTTCCGAGACCAGGGCCGCGGCCATGTACTGAGCGATCATGAATCCCGAATTCAACCCGCCGTTCTTGACCAGAAACCCCGGCAGTTCGCTGAGCTGCGGGTTGACGAGCCGCTCGATCCGTCTTTCGGAGACATTTCCCAGCTCCGCGATGCCCATGGACAGATAGTCGGCGGCCATGGCAATGGGTTGGCCGTGAAAATTGCCACCGAGTCGAATTTCTTCGGTATCCGTGAAAATCAGGGGATTGGTCGTGGTGGAATTGATCTCGATCGTAACGACGTTTCCGGCATGAATGACGGCATCTTTGCTGGCTCCGTGAATCTGGGGGGAACACCTCAAGGTATAGGCATCCTGTACCCGTGCGCATCCTTGATGGGATTGGATGATCCGGCTGTTCCCGGTCAACCGCAGGATGTTCTCCGCCGAAGCGATCTGTCCAGGATGGGGTCGGACCTGATGAATCCGGGGATCGAATTCGGAACTGCTTCCCATGAGTACTTCGAGGCTCATCGCACAGGCCACATCGGCCAGCTTGGCCAGCCGGACCGCATCATGAACCACCAGGGCCGCAATGGCGGTCATCACCTGAGTGCCGTTGATGAGAGCCAGCCCTTCACCGGCTTCGCGATCCAGCGGGGCCAGGCCGCTCTTTTTCAGCGCCTGCGCACCGCTCATGCGTTTACCCCGATAAACCGCCTCTCCGAGTCCGATCAACACCAGACCGAGATGGGCTGTGGGCGCCAGATCACCGCTGGCCCCCACCGACCCTTTGGCCGGAATCACCGGGGTTACGCCCCGATTCAGAAACGTCACGAGATGGTCGAGTGTCTGGTTGGTGCAGGCGGAATAGCCCATGAACAGATCGTGAAGCCGGATGGCCATGATTGCCCGGACGACATCTTCGGGCAGGGGATCACCGACACCTGCGGCATGGCTCATCAGAATTTTTTTCTGAAGAATCCGGGTGTCCGCCGCCGATATGGTGACATCGCACATGGCCCCAAAACCCGTGGTGATACCGTAAATCACTTTTTCTTCCCGGACCCACCGGGCCACCAGCCGGGCTGTTCGTTCCACCCGGTCGTAGCCTTCCGGAGAAACGGAAATCGATGTTTTTCCACGGGAAATGGCCACCACATCACCGATGGTCATCTTATCCCGGTCAATCAGGATCGAAGGTGTTTTCAATTTATTTTCGTTTCAGGCCTCGGCCATTTTCAAGAAAGAATCCACATGCTGCTGAACCGCATCGATGGCTTCATCGATGCAAGAAATGATCCGGTACACTTCCAATCGGCAGTTTGCCAGAAAAACCGGGTCGGTGATCCCGTTCAGATTGATACGCACATTATAGGCGGCCGCATAGGCCGCGGTTCGAACCAGCAGCGCGGCCGTGCCGGCATCGGTAATGCAGTTGACATTTCCTTTGGCTACCGCCTCTTTGACAAAATCGGCCAATTTCAGCGTATACTTCAAAGTTTCCAGCGGAACTTCAGCCGCCTTTCGGCTTGCCGATTCGATTGCAATTTTTCGAGCGGCCTGTTCTTCCACCGTTTCTCTGGGCATGCGCAGGGCATCCACGACCAGATGATAGGCCTGCGTATCTTCATCCATCAGCTCGATGAACCGCTCCATCAGAGGATCGGCCTGATGGATGAGGTTATCCATGGATTGCCAGTCGGCTCGATATTTTTCCTTACCATGGGTCAATCTTGCCACCATGGCGCAAAGGGCGGCACTCAGCCCGGCACAGAGGGCTGCTACACTGCCACCGCCGGGCGCCGGAGAAATCGATGCCAGTTCTCGAACAAAATCAGTGATGGTCAATTCTGCCAATTTCAAGACACATTCCTTTCTTATACACCGCACTGACCGGCGAAACACCGGCATGATAGGCCAGAATGGCGGGAGATTCGCCATCCAGAATCAAAAAATCCGCCTGCTTGCCCGGCTCCAGACTTCCCACCCGATCCGCCAGTCCGATAGCATAAGCCCCGTTCAAAGTGGCGGCCGTCAGCGCCTCTTCCGGTGTCATTCCCATGTTCATCACCGAAAGCCCGAAAACAAAGGGCATGGATTCGGTAAAACACGAACCGGGATTGCAGTCCGTGGCAATGGCTACCGGAACACCGGAATCGATCATGTACCGGGCTCTGGCATAGGGTTTTCGCAGACAGTAGGCCGTTCCTGGCAACAGGACGGCAATGGTTCCGGCCGTTGCCAAGGAAGCGATACCGCTGTCTCCGGCTGCCAGAAGATGTTCGGCGGAGACAGCCCCCATTTCGGCAGCCAGCGCTGCCCCGCCCAGATCGTGAACCTCATCGGCATGAATCTTGATTCCCAATCCGGCTTCCCGTGCCGCGGCTAAAATCCTGCGGCTCCCGGAAACCGAAAACACACCTTGCTCACAGAACACATCGCAATATCGGGCAATGCCCTGGCCGACAACAGCCGGGATCATCTCCTGAACGATCCGATCCACATATTCGACGGGTGCGTTTCGGAATTCTTCCGGCACCGCGTGCGCGCCCATGAATGTGGCCACGACATCCAGCGGGATTTGTTGCCGAACCTGATCGATGACGGAAAGCATTTTCAGCTCGGTTTCGGTATTCAGACCATAACCGCTCTTGATCTCGACAGTCGTCGTTCCAAACCGGAGGGCCGAATGCGCCATACCAAGGGTTGTCTGCAGGAGGTCAGCCACAGAGGATTTCCGAACCGCTTTCACAGTTGAGAGGATGCCGCCGCCGGCCTTCAGAATATCCAGATACGACGCACCATTGAGTCTAAGCCTGAATTCCGATTCCCGCCTTCCGGAAAAACACATGTGCGTATGCGGATCCACAAACCCCGGAACAACGCACTTCCCCCGGCAGTCAACGATCTTATCGAACCGGCTGAACTCCATATCGGCCATGATATCGGATTCACTGCCAATCCGTTCGATCACCCCGTCACAAACCACCATGGCTCCCTGTTCGATGCAGACCACCCTGCCCTGCCAATCGCCCGATAATGGCGCCCCGTTGTCGATTGGCGTAAAAAAACGCCCATTTCGGATGAGCTTATGCATCCGCGTCATCTCCCATCATCTCCAACAGACGTAATTCGATCACGCGGCGGCTGTCGAAACCGGCAATCTGCATGTAGTATTCGGCACTGCACAACAACGCTGCCGCCGGCACCATCCCATAGACTTCGGTGTCAACGATCTCCACCCCCCAGCGCCGGGCTTCCATGCGGATAAACTCCTGAACCCGGTAGAGCGGGTTTTTCTCGTGATCCACGATATTGAGGCTGACCTGCACCAGGCCGCGGTCTGCCAGTTCCAGGCCGATGGCCTTGACATGGCTGAACCCGCCGCCGGATGCCCGAACGGCATGGGCAATGGCCTTTGCCACATTGAGATCACGGGTGTTCAGATTGACATTGAAGGCCACCAGAAACGGACGGGCGCCAATGACCGTAGCGCCGGCCGTGGGATGAAGTGCCGGAAGGCCGACATCCGGATGCCGCTCCGGCCGGGAAATCTCGGTTTTCAACACCTCATACTGACCTTTTCGAATGACTTCAAGCCGTTTTCGCTCCGGATTCCGGGCTGCGGCTTCGTAAAAATAGACAGGAATGCCGGTTTCCGCATGAAAGCGATCACCGAAAACATGGGCCAGTTCCACGCATTCGACCATGGTAACGGACTTTACCGGGGTAAACGGAATTACGTCAACCGCTCCGATTCGCGGATGCCCCCCCTGGTGCTTTTCCATATCGATATGACGGAGAGCCACCTTGGCGGCATCGATCAAGGCATCCTGAATCGGTTCAATTTCTCCGACCAGGCTGACAACGAGGCGGTTGTGATCCTTATCCGCACGATCATCGAAGAGATAGCATCCCTTTTTGTTCCGAAAACACCCCACAATGGCCGCTATCACCTCCGGCCTCCGACCTTCACTGAAATTGGGAACACATTCAATCAACTTTCCAGCCATGCCGTATTCCTTTTTCTTCTGGCAGATTATTTTTATTGAGCTGCCTTACCTGAATTTCCCCGCCAGGATCGATTCAATCATGGCCTCATCCGCCATATACGGAATCGTGATATGATCCCCGGTCGGATTGTTCAGATTGTATTCCACGGCAACCGACATGGCATTGGGATTGCGGGCCCAGTTCCGCCGGGCCACCCCGCCCATCACATCCCAGGAAAGTGCGGACCGGATCGTCTCATCCACCCGCAGGCTGCCGTCCAGCACCAGCCCGAACCCGCCGTTGATGGCCTTGCCGATCCCCGTGCCGCCGCCGTTATGCAGCGCCACCAGCGACATGCCCCGTGCGCAGTTGCCGGCAAAGCAGTGGGTAGCCATATCCGCTGTGACGTTGCTGCCGTCCCGGATATTGGCGGTTTCCCGGAACGGCGAGTCCGTGCCGCCCGGATCGTGGTGATCGCGGCCGATCATGATGGGACCGACTTCGCCGCTTCGTACCATCCGGTTGAAAGCCAGGGCGATATCCACCCGACCCTTGGCATCCTGATAGAGTATTCTGGCCTGAGTGCCCACCACAAGCTGATTCTTCTGGGCATCCCGGATCCAGTTATAGTTGTCACGATCCTCGATCCGGCGGTTCGGATCGATGCAGGCCATGGCCGCCTGATCGGTCTTGAGCAGATCCTCCGGATTGCCGCTCAGACACACCCAGCGAAACGGGCCATATCCATAATCGAAAATGGGCCCCATGACATCCTCGAAATACGAGGGGAAAATGAACCCTTCCTTGGTGTCTTTTTTATTGCGGGCGATTTCCGTAGCTCCGGCATCGAAAACCGCCTTCATGAACGCATTGCCGTAATCGAAGAAATAAACACCGCGATCGACCAGAATCTTGATCAGTTCATAATGATGGCGAAGGCTTTTGTCGACAAGTTGACAGAATTTTTTTCGGTCGCTGCCAAGCAATGCCGTCCGCTCCGCGAATGTCAGCCCCTGGGGACAATATCCGCCACTGTGTGCCACATGACAGGACGTCTGGTCGGACAGGAGATCGATCGGAATATTTTCCTTTACGGCATATTCCAGCAGATCGACCACATTGCCGGAATAGCCGATGGACAGCGGTGTTTTCGATTTTTTAGCGTCCAACGCCCATGCAAAAACTTCCGGGAGATCGGACGATATTTTTTGCACCCATCCCTGATCGTGTCTGTTCTTGATTCGGGACGCATCGACTTCGGCCACGACCGACACCGCACCGGCAATGACCGCTGCCTTGGGTTGGGCCCCGCTCATGCCGCCAAGACCGGATGAGACAAACAGAATGCCTTTCAGGTCTCCGTCTCCGGACACCCGGCATTTCAGGCGGCCGGCGTTCAGCAATGTGTTGTAGGTGCCGTGTACGATGCCCTGCGGGCCAATGTACATCCATCCACCAGCCGTCATCTGGCCGTAGCTCGATGTGCCCATTTGTACCGCCACATCCCAGTCATCCTCATTGTCGTAGAGGCCCACCATCAGGCCGTTGGTGATGATCACCCGCGGGTTGTCGGGCTGAGAACGAAACAGCCCCAGCGGATGGCCGGACGCCATGACCAGGGTCTGGTCTTCGGTGAGCATTTCCAGATACTTCTTGATGAGCCGGTATTGCATCCAGTTCTGGCAGACACTGCCGGTTTCGCCGTAGGTGACGAGTTCATATGGATAAAGCGCCAGATCGAAATTCAGATTGTTGTCGATCATCACCTGAAATGCCTTGCCCGCCACACAGCGTCCGGCATAGTCATCGATGGACTTTGCCCGGATGGTGCCGGGCGGGCGGAATCGGTAGCCGTAAATCCGCCCGCGGGTCATCAGTTCGTTTAGAAACTCCGGCGCCAGCGCGGCATGATGGACTTGCGGAATGTAGCGAAGCGCGTTTTTCAGCGCAATCCGGGTTTGGGTTTGGGTCAGGCGGAAACCGCGGTCCGGCGCCCGCCGGATGCCCGGAACGAAATCCGGCAGTTCCGGAAGATCCGGGTCCAACTTGATTGTCATCGCATCGAAAATGTGGTCGTTGCTGATCATCGCTCCCCTCCCCCTTTCACGTGTCGTCCTTCAAGCTGTATATACAGGAATCGCATCATATAAATACCACCCATCGGATCTGTCAAGGAAAAAACCTCTCGACAGTGATTCCTATCCCATGTATAGAATTCACATCGGAACGAAACGGTCGGACTCGACATTTGCGCGCTGCCCGGACCGTCATCCATCAACCTGCACACAACCC
>CAYQKZ010000038.1:12499-15182 GCA_964418135.1 uncultured Desulfobacterales bacterium | reverse complement strand
TGTCCGCCAGAATGCCGGCCACCTCCAGCGGATGAGATAGATATGGTTCCCCACTCAAACGCACCTGTCCGTCGTGTACTCTTGCAGAATATATATATGCCCGCTCTACGAGGCCTGTATCCGCTTCTGGGTCGTAATCAGTAATCTTGTCGAGAATATCGTTGATCCGAATCATGATCGTACCCTATCTGTTAAAACAATACGCCTCAATAGGATTTAGCGAAAACCACCCGTTGCCCACTTCCGGCACTGCAGCAGATGCATCGCCCCTCTTCAGTTCTGCTGTCAAAGGGAATGCATCGGATGGTCACACTGAGATCCTCCTTGATGGCAGATTCACAAGCCGGTGATCCACACCAGTGTGACAGGGCAAACCCGCCATGAATTTCAGGCTTTTCCAGGTTTTTCGCCGTGAAATAATCATAAAAATCCGTTTTGTCGTCAATATTTCGAGTATGCTCTTCTCTGAAATTGAGAGCCCGCTCATACAGTGTCGATTGAATTTCATCCAGAATCTGGGGAATATCAGCAAGAAACTGTGCGCGGGTCATCGCTATCTTTTCTTTATGATTCTTATCTCGACGGGCAAAGACCACGGAGTTTTCCGCCATGTCCCGGGGACCGATTTCAACACGAATGGGAATTCCTTTACGAATCCAGTCCCAACCTCTGGCGCCGCCAATATCCCTGTCGTCGATTTCCACTTGAATTTTGCGGTGGTGATAGTGCAGATCGCGCAATTTGGAAGCCAGCCGCTGGGTATAGGACATGATCTCCGCACGTTCATCGGCATTCCGGATAATCGGCAGCAACACCACATGGGCGGATGCAATCATCGGCGGCAGAATCACCCCGTCATCATCACCGTGGGTCATGATCACCCCACCGATCATTCGGGTGGATGCCCCCCAGGAAGTTGTCCATCCATACTCCTCGGTTTCTTCCCGGGTCTGGTACTTGATCTGAGAGGCTTTGGCAAAATTCTGCCCCAGAAAATGAGAGGTTCCGGCCTGAAGCGCTTTACGATCCTGCATCATCGCCTCGATGCAAAGGGTTTCGACAGCACCGGGGAAAGTTTCCGCCAGACTCTTTTTACCCCTGATAACCGGAATGGCCAGATACTCTTCGACAAACCTGGCATAGATTTCCAGCATCATCTGTGTCCGTTCATAGGCTTCTTCGGCAGAGGCATGCACCGTATGGCCTTCCTGCCACAGAAATTCGCTGGTCCGCAGAAAAATACGGGTCCGCATTTCCCACCGCACTACATTGGCCCACTGGTTCAGCAGCATGGGAAGATCTCGATAACTGCTGATCCATTTGGCAAAGGCATCACCGATAATGGTTTCAGAGGTGGGCCGAACCACCAGTGGTTCAGTCAATTTACCGGCCGGAATCAACTCGCCGCCGGGCCCTTTTTCCAGCCGGTGATGGGTAACCACGGCGCATTCCTTGGCGAATCCCTCAACATGTTCCGCTTCTTTCTGAAGAAAACTGAGTGGAATGAACACCGGGAAGTAGGCATTTTTCACCCCGGTTTCCTTGAACATATCATCGAGTACCCGCATTATGTTTTCCCACAGGGCATAGCCCCAGGGTTTAATCACCATGCAGCCCCTTACCGGAGAGTTTTCCGCCATTTCAGAAGCTTTGACCACCTGCTGGTACCACTCCGGATAATCTTCCTGCCGTGTCGGAGAGATTGCTGTTTTTTCTTTTTTTGCCATAATCATCCTCTCTGTATCATTCGTATGTAATCATCCCGTTTCCAGTAAAAAACGGAATTAAGTTTTTGGGGGCCCAAGATCGCATGTTACCGCCGAATCGGCATAGCACTGTCATGAAGGCGTCATGCCGTCAATTTCACTCAACAGTACATCCACCAGCTTTTCCTGGGGAAACTGTTCAATCACTCTTCCATGCTTGAACAAGATACCGGTTCCATCGCCTCCGGCAATGCCGATGTCTGCTTCGCGTGCTTCTCCGGGGCCATTGACCACACAGCCCATGATTGCAATTTTAATATCCAGGCGGCTGGCTGACAATGCGTTTTCAACCCGCTCCACCGTATCGAAAAGATTGAATTTACACCGACCGCAGGTTGGGCATGAAATAATCTCTGGCCCCCGTCGACGGATATCGAGTGCCTTGAGAATTTCATAGCCGGTGCGAATTTCTTCCACTGGATCCCGCGTCAACGACACCCGCAGCGTGTCTCCGATACCTTCATACAACAACATGCCGATACCGAGAGTGGACTTGACAATCCCCGAGTACAGCGTGCCGGCTTCCGTTACGCCGATATGCAGGGGAAGATCGGTTTTTTCGGAAAGGAGCCGGTATGCTTCCAGTGTCCGGTGGACATCGGATGCTTTGATGGATACTTTCAACTCGTGAAAATCCATGGAACGGAGCATATCGATATGCCGAAGCGCACTTTCGACCATTGCAAGTGCATTGACGCCATGATGTTTTTTTACTATATCTTTTTCCAATGATCCGGAATTGACTCCGATTCGGATAGGAATCCGGGCGGATCTGGCACAACGGACCACCGCCTGAATTTTTTTTAGACTGCCGATATTGCCAGGATTGATACGAAGTCCATCCGCTCCTGCGTTAGCGGCTGCAATGGCCAGGCGATAATCGAAATGGATATCGGCTATCAGCGGAATGGATATCT
>CAYQKZ010000038.1:0-12489 GCA_964418135.1 uncultured Desulfobacterales bacterium | reverse complement strand
TTTTGATAGCGGAAACAGCCATGGCTGCATCCATATCCGGAACCGCCACCCGGATGATTTCACAACCGGCTGTTTCCAACCGATGAATCTGTGCCACCGTGGCGGAAACATCTTGCGTAAAGGTATTGGTCATAGACTGGACGGCAATGGGGGCCATGCCGCCGATTTTTACGGATCCCACGCGAATTTGCCGCGTGGGCTTACGCTGAATGGCGTTTATCATAAATCCATCATATTATCGAAATGAACAAAAATCAAACCGGTTACAAACAGCCTATTCATTTTCATACTTCAATTTTTCATGAAAAACAAATACAAATCTCAACCCATAAGGAGAATCCAACATGAATTCCGCCAACAATTCAGCTTACACCAAAGACACTTCCCCCATTCAGGATGCCATATCTCGACAGGCTGTCGACCAAAAACTCGGCTGCATTGAAGCCATTAGTATCGCTGCGGAACTGAATATCCTCCCTCAAACCGTCGGCCGAACACTGGATCAGATGAACTATCGTATCACCCATTGTCAACTTGGATTGTTCGGGCACAGCCCACAGAAAAAAATCGTGATCGCAGAAAAGAATGTTCCGTCCGAGTTGAAAGCATCCATTGAAGCTGCCGCCAAAGACGGCCCGCTCCCTTGCCTGGCGGCATGGAACATTGCAGATGATAAGCAGATTCCGAAAACAGCCGTGAGCAATGCGTGCGAAGGCCTTGGAATTAAAATCAGTCCGTGTCAGTTGGGAGCATTTTAATTATCGGCAGGGCGTAAGCTGAAAACTTTTTTCATGAGAGGGGGTCGATCTCCGCTTCGATAAGGAAAATCTCTTGAATTTTTGTGAATAATGCCGTAAATTTTCAACATCGCAAAATCAATGATAGTTCCCCTCATATTTTAGTTATCAACAAAATATCCTTTTCGAAAAATGCTTCTGGATTTTTTCAGCATGCCGGCAGTCATCAAGAATGTATTTCGAGGAGATAATCATGCACGACAATTTTTCCCAGGAATCGCTTCGTCAACTTGCCGCTCGCTGGTCCAATTCTCAGGAAACCGGTCATCGGTTCAAAGTTTACAGAGATACCAGTGATTTTTTTCGTATCGAATACGGCGATATCGTAATTCTGAACGACACGCCGTACCTGATTCGCCATAATGCCAAAGAGGGACGCTTCGGGTTGGACGATGAGGTCAAATTCTGGGTCAAACGTGCCATCGACCTGATGACCGGAGAAACAAAATTCATCAAACTGGTATTCTACGAAAGTTTCGTTGCCCGTATCTGCGACATCGAGTTTGAATGTTTTCGCAGCCCCAAAAAAGAGGCGCGGATTTTGAATCTGATCGGCAGTCATCCCAATTTCATGCACGGTTTTTCGGTTCGGGACGATCAGGGAAATGTCGTTCGTATCCTCGATGTGATTTATGGCAGAACCATTGCCGAACACATCCGGGAACTGTCAACCCGTATAGACCACGAAATTTATTTTTACAAATATTTTCCTGAGATTCTAAATCATTATATCGATTGCGTCGAGGCCGTCCGTTTTTTGCATGAGCGGGGCGAAAAGCATGGAGATATTCGCAGGGATCATATTCTGATGGATCGGGAAACCGGAAAATGTCGATGGATCGACTTTGATTATAATTTTCGTCACCGGGAAAATATGTACGGATATGATTTATTCGGCCTGGGCAATGTTCTCATGTATCTGGTCGGCATGGGAGATGTGTTGATCCCGAACCTGAAAACGGCCAATCCCAAGGTTTTCGGTGAATTATATGATGAAGACACCAATATCGTGTTCAATAACCGGGTAGCCAATCTGATCAAGGTATATCCATACATTCCGGAAAATCTGAATCGGATACTGATGCACTTTTCAAAAAACTCTCATGTATTTTACGATAATACGATGCAACTTCTTGATGATTTGAACGAAGTTAAATCCAATTTTTCAAACCGGGAGACGATAAATGAACCTTGACGTGAATCGAAATATTTTGATCGCTGTGGACGCTTCCGAGAATTCCCGGCGTGCCGTTCAATATGTGGCAGACTTGTTAGGCGGAATCAAAGGGTTCAAGGTATCCATACTCCATGTCATCCGGGAGCCTGAAGAAGACGAATTCGCTGTCGAAGAACAAAAAGAAAAATGGTTTATCGCCCAGCGGCAGGAAACGGATCGAATGCTGGAGGAATACCGCCGGATACTGTTGGATGCAGCCTTTGCCCCCGAGGATGTCACCATCCGATCGACACTGCGCGCATGTCCATCGATGGCGGAATGTATTCTCGAAGAGCGGGATGTGCATGAATATAAAACGCTTGTGGTTGGCAGAAAAGGGCTTTCCCACAAAGAAGAATTTCTGTTCGGCAGCATCTCGGGCAAAATCGTTCGAATCGCACGGAACTGCACGGTATGGGTTGTGGAATGACCATAACGGCTGCCCTATCTGCCGATTTTAAACGACCTCTGCCGATTTGAACTGTATGCCGCATCGCCTTACGGAAATTTTAGCTGTGGAATACTGGATCAGTTCATGATCATAAACCACCGTATTTTCTTTCAACTCTATCACATCAAAAGCACTAACAAGTTTCAATTTACAGTTTTTTTGCGACTGAATTTTTTCCGCATTGCTTCTGCTCGAAACATAACAAAGCGCACAGCCGTTCCTGTTGATATCAATCAGATGCCCAAGCAGGATCTGGTTATCCATTTTTTTCCACGACAACAAAGCATAAATCCCATCACCAATAGGAAAACGGTCATATTTTCTATTGTTATCGATCCAGTCCTGGCTCATTGACGTTTCAAGATTTATATTGTTATTCTTGAGAATTTTAATCAGCATATCGATCATCAATCTTTGCCTCCACACACCATGTTTATTTCCGACAGGCAGTGACGGACATCACATTTGACAGATACACGTAAACGACTCTCCACAAAATGAATCGGAAAAATCGATCAAGAGAAAAGTCCGTTAGATATCGATGCTAAGCAGAATAGACCGTTAAGGTATCCCCCATCCTCTGTACGCAATACTTCAGAATACCACCTTGACGATATTGTTCTGGGTTCCAAAACAGTTTGTGCAAACCCTCAAATTTTCAGGATCCTCGATCCATTGGCCATCGACCCAAAACTTGTATTCCAAATTTCCCGGCAGAAGCATCTTTGCTTTTATCCATTTTCCGTTTCCATCTTTTTGCATAGGGTCAGCATCTGGATTCCAGTCGTTGAATTCTCCTACTAAAGAAACTTTCGTCGCGGACTCTGCTGTATACGTAAACTTTATTTTTTTGGGTTTCTGTTTAAAAATATTTTTTTGCATGACGCTCCTCCTTTGCGAATAACTAAAGATTTGCCAGACAAATTCTCTCGGATCGACATCTTAGGCAACTCAAAAAAAATAATCTACCATGATTCATTAAATCATATTCACTGTGAGTTGCCTTATGAAAATCTGACAACAATCTGAAGACGTTAGACTTGAAACATATATTTTATTTTTTCATACTTACTTTTTAAACTCAGATTGTCCATAAAGGAAGTGCTTCATTTTGCCTGAGAGAATCTACCAGTCGGGAATTTCTCCCATTTGTACCTACAGAAATCTCTCTTTTGGGCTAATAAATACATCTCTGACTTTTGCGGTTCTTCTCTGAAAGTCAATTGAATCGCCTTTAAGAAGTGATCTATTCCAAACATTCCGTCATTGTTCAGCCATGGACTTATCCGTCTCGATGTACCGGTAAAGATTTCCCGCGTGATAGGAGCTACGCACGAAAGGACCGCTGGCAACCTGGGTAAACCCTGTTTCCAGTGCCGTTTCACGCCAGTTATCGAATTCTTCGGGAGGAACGAATCGCTCCACGGCAAGGTGCTTGGATGAAGGTTGCAGATATTGACCCAGGGTAAGCATGCTGCAACCCGTATCAACCAGATCCTGAAGGGTCTTCAAGAGTTGATCCGGTGTTTCTCCGAAGCCCAGCATCAAGCCGGACTTGGTGATAAGGGAGGGATCATATTCCTTGACCTGCCTTAACAGTTCCACCGAACACCGGTAATCTGCCCCAGGCCGCACTGAAGGGTACAAGGCTGGCACGGTTTCGATGTTGTGATTCAAGATATCCGGCCGGGCTTCAACCACTTTTTTGAGGGCATCTGTGTTGCCTTGAAAATCCGGGATCAATACTTCAATTTTTGCATGGGGGAGTCTGTCTCGAACATGTCTGATGGTTTCTGCAAAAAAAACAGCGCCGCCATCTTCAAGGTCGTCTCGGGTAACCGATGTTACCACCACATAACTCAGAGATAGCTTGAATGCCGCATCCGCCACTCTTGCCGGCTCTGCGGGATCTGGTGGGTGGGTCGGTCCATAATCCACAGCACAAAACCGGCAGTTGCGCGTACAACGTGGGCCCATGATCAAAAAGGCGGCAGTTTTGCACGAAAAGCATTCCCACTGGTTGGGACATTCGGCTTCCTGACAGACTGTATGAATATCGCCGCCCCTCAGAATAGACCTTACCTGTTCATATTGTGGCCCCGTAGGCAATTTTCTTCTGAGCCATGGGGGTTTGCCAGAACGTTTTCCGTTTTCCTGATGTTCCAACATGAGTGCCTCGACAGGGTTGATCATTTATGTAGATAAATCAAAACATATTTACCAGGATTCATTTAAAATATTTTTACATGGATATACCGGATGGACAGGATAATAAAGAATTCTGTCCATCCAGAATCATCTGCAGGGCGATCCCATCCACAGGTGCCAGATGGACTTGAAAAATTGCCGCGATATTGTGTTGAATGACTTTACGCACATCCTCCATAAGCAATTTATGTGAGATTTCCTGTTCCATGGACGTCATCCCGATCCCCTCGAGACCGCAGGGATTGATCCATCGAAATGGAGCGAGGGCGACATTCACGTTGAATGCAAAACCGTGAAAACTGATTCCACGGCGAATGGCGATACCGATACTGCCCAATTTCCTGTTACCAACCCATACGCCATGGTTCATGGGATTCCGTACCGCCTGAACCCCCCAGTGCGCGGCCGTACGGATCATCAGCTCTTCGAGCGCATCCACATAATCCGTCACGGTCAGGCCGGCGGCATGGAGATCGATGATCGGATAACCGACCAGTTGGCCGGGTCCGTGGTAGGTGATGTTCCCCCCCCGTTCGACGTGGACAATGGAAATTCCCGATGCGTGAATAAAAGCTTCAGAAACCGTCAAGTTTTCTTTTCCGCCGCGTCGGCCCAATGTAAAAACAGAAGGATGCTCCAGCAGCAAAAAGATGTCTTTATCGAGTATCCCTGATTTTCTGGCCTCGACAAAACGAGTTTGCAGATTCCAGGCTTTTTGATAGTCGATTTCAGGCAGGTCGGCGCAGAAACAGACGTTGTTGGGTTGAATTGCGTCCGACATCATTCAACAAGTCAAACAGGGATGGCGCGCCGCGCTGGTTTCATCCAGTCGCCTCAATTTGGGTTTCCGTGGCGATTCATGAAGTATTTCAGGGTTTTCCTTCGCATCTTTAACCACATTTTTGAAAGATTCGATGAAAACATCCAGGTCTTCCTTGGATTCGGTTTCAGTGGGTTCGATCATGATGGCCCCGTGGACCACCAGCGGAAAGTAAATGGTCGGTGGATGAAAGCCATAGTCGATCAATCGCTTGACCATATCCAGCGTCGTCACTTTTTCCGCTTCTTGATATTTGTCCGAAAAAACGCATTCATGCATGCACGGCCTGTCATAAGGCAGATGGAGGGTATCCTTCAGCTTTTCTTTGATATAATTGGCATTCAGCACCGCCAGTTGGCTGACCTTTTTGAGCTCTGGCCCCAGACTCAGGATATAGCAATACGCTCGGATCATCACCCCCACATGGCCGTAAAATCCATGCAGTTTTCCAACCGACTGCGGAAAATCCTCAGACAGGAAATAATGGCCGTCTTTTTCCAATACCCGCGGGACCGGCAAAAAGGGTTCCAGATACTTCTTGACACAAACCGGACCCGAGCCTGGCCCACCGCCGCCATGGGGGGTGGAAAATGTTTTGTGAAGATTCAAGTGCAGCACATCCACGCCGATATCCCCCACACCGACGATTCCCATGATCGCGTTCATGTTGGCGCCGTCGGCATACACCAATCCCCCCTTGGCATGCACGATCTCGGCAATCTGCTGGATGTTTTCCTCGAAAAGACCAAGCGTATTGGGATTGGTGATCATGATCCCGGCCGTTTCCTCATCCATCACAGCCGCAATCGTTTCCGGCGACAGCACCCCCTGTTCGTTTGACTGGACATTCACAGGGCGATACCCGCACAGAGCGGCACTGGCCGGGTTGGTACCGTGTGCGGTATCCGGAACGATGATTTTTGAACGGGGAGCGCCCTTGCTCTGATGATACGCATGGAAGATGAGCATGCCGGCCAGCTCGCCGTGCGCACCGGCCGCCGGCTGCAAGGTGACGGCATCCATGCAGGTCAGCTCCGCCAGAAACCCCTGAAGGTCATACATCATTTTCAGCACCCCCTGGGACAATGACGCCGGCAGCAGGGGATGGGCTCCGGCAAATCCCGGCAGGGCGGCCTGTTTTTCATTGGTTTTGGGATTGTATTTCATGGTGCAGGAGCCCAATGGGTACAATCCTGTGTCCACCCCGAAATTCCATGTGGACAAGCGTGTATAATGCCTCACAACTTCCACTTCACTCAAATCGGGAAAATTGGGGCCATCCCCCACGATGGATGCGTCCAATGGAAAATATTCCACATCTCTTCGCGGCAAAGATATCCCGCAGCGCCCCTTCCTGCCCCTTTCCGTCAGCAAGGGCTCATTGAGAATCAGCCCGGTCGTACCTACCATTTCTTGCATGGTGTCACCTCTTTTCATGAAGCGAGAAATTCGCTTGATTTTGTATTGCGATCCATACCGGCTCTTTGCTGAAAATTAAATCCGTCAGGCCGTCAGGCTATCGATCAACCGGTCCATGTCTTTTTGGGTTCTGGTTTCCGTAGCACACAACAGGTAATGGTCGGCCAGCTCTGGATAATAGGGTGCCAGCGGCAATCCCGCCACGATTTTTTCATCGAGTAATCGCTGATAGGTGGCGTCGAAGCCGGGTTGAAATTGAACGACGAATTCATTGAAAGTCGATGCCGCAAAAGGAATCTTGAACCCAGCCTGGCAAAGCCGATCTTTGAGATATTCGGCCTTGTCATAATTGAGCCGCGCCAGCTCGCGCAGACCCGTTCCCCCCAGAGACGCCATATAAACCGCACTGGTCATGGCACACAGACCGCTGTTGCTGCAGATATTGGAAGTGGCCTTTTCCCGCCGGATGTGCTGTTCGCGGGTGGAAAGCGTTAGAACAAAGCCTTGCTTGCCGTCTTTGTCCTGGGTTTTTCCCACCAGACGACCGGGCATATTGCGCATATAGTCTTTCTTGCAAGCAAACATCCCGACGCCGGGCCCGCCGTAACTTTGGGGAATACCGAAGCTTTGCCCTTCTCCACACACAATGTCGGCCCCCTGGCTTCCGGGGCTCTTGATCAGTCCGAAGGCCAGGGGTTCGGTAAAAGAAGCCACCAGAAGGGTTTTTGAACCTTGCGTCATGTTGCTGACAGCCGCAAGGTCCTCGATACACCCGAAGAAATTCGGCGATTGAACGGCGACAGCGGCCAGACCGTCCATGGATGTCAGTTGTGAAAAATCGGTACGGCCGTCGGCGGAATACGGCAGCTCGATGATTTCAAAATCTCCGGGCCCCAAGTAGGTCTGCACGACACGCCGGTAGAGCGGATGAATCAGACGCGATATTGCCAGTTTTTTCGATCGTGTGATGCGGGAGGCCATCAAAAGCGCCTCGGCCAGGGCCGATGCCCCGTCATACATCGATGCATTGGCGACCTCCATCCCCAGCAGAAAGGCGACCAGGCTCTGATATTCGAAAATCCCCTGCAGGGTGCCCTGACTGATTTCGGGCTGATAAGGTGTGTATGCCGTATAGAATTCCGATCGGCCGATCAAAAAAGGAACGGTTGCCGGAATATGGTGTTCATAGCTGCCGGCTCCCATGAAAACCTTGTAATGCGGGGCCGCCGCCATGCTGCCGGCCAGAGCCGCCATATGCTCGTTCAGCTCCCACTCGGTCATGGGCTCGGGCAGGTTGAGAGCATTTTTTCGGAGACACGCCTCGGGAATTGTCGAAAAAAGCGCATCAAGGCTGTCCGCACCGACCACTTGAAGCATTTCCGCAATATCTTGTTCGGTATGAGGCAGATATCTCATTTTCCCATCCCTTTCAGCATGTCGAGGTAGGTGTCCTTGTTCATCAACTGATTCAATTCAGATGAATCGTCCGGCTTCACGTCTATAATCCAGCCTTTGTCATAGGGGTCCTGATTCACGAGCTCCGGGGAACCTTCAAGGTCCGTATTGACGGCAAGCACTTCGCAACTGATGGGGATCAACATTTCGGCCACAGCCTTGACGGATTCCAGTGTTCCAAACACATCGCCCTTCTTGAAAGTGGCTCCGACCTCTGGAACTTCTACAAAAACGATTTCTCCGAGTTGATCTTGAGCGTAGTCGGAAATGCCGATCCGGACTTTTTCGTCCTCGACTCTCGACCATTCATGATCGGTTGAATACAGAACGTTTTCCGGCAAATTCATTTCGTTGATTTCTTTCATGGCTGTTTCTCCTTGAATGGTTAGATCATATCGCGCATGGCACAACGTGCAGTACGATCGGAACGGACATCGTCCACAACCGTCACTGTGATTTTCCGCCGTTTGTCTTTCAGTTCAATCGTATCGCCCATGGACAGCAGGGTCTTCACCTTCACAAAGCCGCAACTGAGTCCTTTGGGTTCGAAATTCTTTGGTTTATCCGGGCCGGCAATGCTGACAATCCGTCCATCGTAACGGCCGATTCCCATATCGGTGGCACAGGTCAGGACGATGCCGATTTCACTTCCCGCAGCATCCAGCACAACTGCCGGATCTTCCGTTGAGACCTTACGCAGATCCTGACCGACAAATGCATGGGTGAACTCGGGATGATCAATCGTTTGCAGGGCGTTGGACCCGATAAATGTCTTGGTGAAGCCGGTCTGCGTGTCATTGTAGGGCAAAGCGAACGGCCATGGGTGATTGATGAACGTCCAATGGCCGATATCCTGGTGAGAAAGAGGCAGTACCGCCCCGGCCCTGAGAGAATCCCTGGCCCCAAGCCCACAGCAGATAATGCCGTACTTTTCGCCTGCTTTCAAGATCATTTCCCAGAGTCGAACAACCTGTGCCGGTTCGATGAACAATTCGAATCCGAACTCCCCTGTATAACCGGAGCGGGACACCATGATCGGTGTATTATCCTTCAATCGGACAGGAACAATTGGCAAAGAAGTTTCCACAAAATACCCCTTGAATGAAAAATAGCTCATTTTTTCAAACGTCTTTTCCGGATCGGCCAGGATACTCCCAAGAATTTTGGCGGCTTTTGGCCCCTGAATGTCGAGCTTGCCCACCTTGTCGGTCATATCCTGAATATCAACCTTGCCATCGCCCTTATGTTGAGACAGGTGATCGGCGATTGATCTCCCCATGCCGGCATTCACAACAACCAGATAGGCATCTTTTTGTAAATGATACACAATGGCGTCATCGATGGTTTCGCCGTGCTGATTCAAAAAGGCGCCATAAACGCATTTACCGGGTGTCAGCGGTGATTTCTGCTTGCCGACACAGGCGCTGAGATCTTTTGTGAAGCAGTACTGGAGCAAGTTGAAAGCATCGTGACCTGTTATGGTTACAACCGCCATATGGCTGGTGTCGAAAAGTCCCGCGTGGGTGAGGACGGATAAGTGTTCTTTCTTGACACCTGCAGGATACCAGAGCGGCATTTCATACCCACCGAACAACGCCATGTTGGCGCCATGAGCAATGTGCCAGCTATGCAGAAGGGTCTTTTTTCCATGCTGTTCCATGTATTTCTTCCTTCCATTCAATACTTCGTCCAAAGTTTTGGCTTACTGGATTGGATATCGTTTTTAGAATATATAAGGAACTTTCAAATTATAGCCTTTGTAAACGACAAATGTTTCAACGGATTCAACTCCTGGAATGCGAGAAACTTCTTCGGTATAAAACTGAAGCAGGTCGTAATCTTCTTTCAAGAGGACCAGGAGAAAGAGGTCGAATCGTCCGGTAACGACCGTTACGGATACCACGCCTTTGATCTTACTGAATTCCTCGCCTCGCTTGATCATATCCATATTTCGGAGTCTAACGCCGACCAGTACGACTTTGTGACCGCCAATGGCTTCAGGATCAACCAATCCTGATATTTCAAGCACTTGTTCATCAACCAGCTTCTTGACCCTTGCTCTGACGGTATTTTCAGTAAGGTTCATTTCTTCAGCGATTTTCTTGAAAGATTTTCGGCCATCCCGCAGATGCCGGAAGATTTCAAGATTCGTTTCGTCGATTTTCATCAATCCCCCCCGATCGTCCGCCTGAAAGAATAAGGCAGCTCGAAACATGCAATCTGTCCTGATTCATCCAAATATATTTACATGGATTTACAGGATAGAAAGGATTCTGCTTTATCATGTATTTTCTGTTCATCCATGTAAATTACAAATACTTCAGCCTGGGAGATTGTTCCAGGTGACTTGCCTAATATAATTGACTGGTCTGAAATTTAGAAAAAAATATCATTTAAGTCAAGATAAATATATCTGTTATCATCAATATTTTTATAATAAATCTATTAATACATCAATTGTTTCTATTATTTTTTCTTTATTTATCATTTTCACAGAAACCATGAAACGGCGTTTGGGGAAATTCAAACTGCCATAACGCGCCAATGAAAAACAAGAAGTTAGGTTGATTCGATGTCCTTCTTACGACTTGGCACTCCATTCTTTTACCAACGGGCCATCTTCACGCCATGTCCAGCATGTGTTTCTTACTCTTTCTATGGCCGCCGGCATGTAAATTTCCGAATCAACCGGTTCCCGCACCATTGCACTCCAGGCTCCTTGAACCGCAGCAGGAGCCATTGCGGTCAATAGAGCCAACAGATGATTGCATCCCTTTGTTCCGCCAACCAGTTTCCTGACTTTTGATGTAAATCCAGATACGATGGCCAGTCCCTTCACCGGCTTCAGGGACTCAATGGTTTCGGCACAAACATTATGGGGAATCGTAGGCATCTCTACTTCAATGTCCTCAATGACCAACTTGGGTCCTCTGACCTCCATGCGGATGATCATGTGGTGAAGGGTTCCAGGGGGGTACATTTTCCCCGAAATCAGATAAGAATCCAGCAATCGTTCATCACGCAGGACGCCTTCGAGAATTATGGAATCGGAATCGCCTTCGTAGATGGAAATATCGATTTTTCGGGCGTGAATTTTCTGCCTTCCTGATTTATCAATTTTTATCATGCTGTCTCAGCTTCCTTGTTGGTGTGCCGTCTTGTTGAAGATGCTCCCACAATTGACATAAAATTTCCATCTGGTTTCCTGAACTAGCCCGCATTCAAGGCAAACAATCTCTTTAATCGGAAGGCATGCCTTGGCGATATTGGCGAACACGGACTCTCCCCTGTCGTCAATTTCAAATACGAATTTACAGGAAGGGCAGATCGTCGGATCTGGATGGTTCCCGATTTCAACTTGTCGGCAGAATGGGCAGATCATAAAGTTTCATAATTATAGAGGGGGTTTTTCTTCGTAGAATATACGATTGCCCCGATGTGGAAGACTTTTTATGAATTATCCCCCACAGGTCAGTATGTCAAGAAATACTAACCCTTGACACAGCAGACAATTAGTGAGATTTGTTGCAAATTCCTACGAGTTAGCCATTTTTAAACTGTCAAAGGAGTCACTGACAATGAAATTTATCGTTTATTTCCTCGGCCTTGTGTACATCGCCATCGGATATTCCAGTATTCTTTACACCAGAGAATATCTGAATGCACTCAAGAAAATAATTCAGGAAATTCCGCTCAAGGTTTTGTCAGCTTTCCCGGCAGTCTTCGGAATCCTGCTACTGACCAGCCGATGATGCTCAAACCCTGACAGGTTGTGAACTTCAATTGGTCTGGTAAATTACGGAACAAGTTTAATCGTGGGAGACAAATTTATGTGGGCATTCCTTGATAAAATCCCATATGCAATTCTGGTCATAATAGCCGTTCTTATGCTACTGGCACCATTTAAGCCAATGCCGCATGTCGTTGAAAAGCTCATAATGCTAAAAAACGGTGTGCTGACCAAACCGATAGATATTTTCGATATGTTTTACCATTTGATTCCTACGATATTGCTGGTTATAAAAATTGTGAGGGATGCAAGAAATAAATAACCATTGAGGATAAATATGAAAAAAATAACTCCTACAAAATCCGTTACTCATCCTATATCATCTAAGATCAT
>CAYQKZ010000037.1:0-15226 GCA_964418135.1 uncultured Desulfobacterales bacterium | reverse complement strand
CAAAGCAGCAGGGAGGGAACAGACCTTTTTTTTTTTTTTTCGACCAATAACACACCCAAAATCTTACCTGAAAGCTATAGAAAACCAGATTTGCCGAACAAATGCATCAGGATTCTTCCGGCTTCGAATTCACAGGCATCACAATACCTCAGCGGTAGTCCGTCTAATTTATCCAGATTGTTTGAAAATCCCATCAGACAATCCGGCGTTCGGCAGTGTACAATTCCGAGCAAGTGACCAACTTCATGAATAGCGATTTTTGCAGCCCGAAGGTAAGAATTATTCCGATTCCGGGTCTGGGTACGAAACAGAGAAACAACTGCTGCCTTTCCGCCCAATTGCGATTCACCAAAGACAAATGTTAGGATCGGGGTAAAAATATCTACGGCAACCACGGCCAGTTTAAATGGCGATCCGTCTGGTATCTCCGCCAGTACCCGAAGAATCTTTCCAGCCTCGTATTGATCTCTGCGCGCAAGGAATGCATATTCTGGTTCTGGTTGAGTATTCAGCACCCGCGTATTGAGGCCGAGAATTGTTTGAAGATTCGCAGCGACAACGGAGACAGCCGTGATATCGATATGACCTCCCATCGGGATTAGATCCAAATGGGTATTTTCGGATGATGGATGTATTTTTGCACGCACCCGTTGTCTCTTCTCTATTGCAATCGCATCGGTTTTTCAATTCCGAGCAGTCAAATGATATTGTTTTATCTTCCGTGACAAGGTACTTCGGTTGACACCTAGTTTTTTCGCTGCATGGCTGATATTTCCGTCACATGACGCCAGCATGGAGCGGATATGATTCAATTCTATCTCCTCAAGCGTGGCATACGATGTTTCACAGGGCATCCTTCCGGGATCCAGAAATTTCAGTTCTTCTGTACCGAGGATTCGACCCTTGGCAATGACCACGGCGCGTTCGATAACGTTTTTCAACTCCCGGACATTGCCGGGCCAGGGATATGCCCTGAGATGATCGAGGGCTTGCTGCGTAAACCCTTCCAGATGTTTGCCGGTTTCTTCGACATACCGCTTCAAAAAATGATCGGCCAGCACCGGAATATCATCCTGACGCTCTCTCAGGGGTGGAATGTTGATTGAAATGACATTGATTCGATAATAAAAATCCTCCCGGAATTGTTTTTCTTTGATCAAAGGCGGCATATCCCGATGTGTGGCTGTAACCAATCGAAAATCCGATGTGACGGGTCGGCTGCCACCCAAACGGAGAAATCGCTTCTCTTCCAGAACACGCAGCAGGACAACCTGCATTTTAGTTGTGATTTCCCCGATTTCATCCAGAAAAAGGGTTCCCGTATCCGCCATTTCAAGTCGTCCACGTCGGGTCTTCACGGCACCGGTAAACGCCCCCTTTTCATGACCAAACAACTCACTTTCCAGGAGAGACTCGGATAATGCACCGCAATTCACAGCGACAAAGGGTCCGTAAGACCTTTGGCTTCTGAGATGAATCGCCCTGGCAACGATGTCTTTACCCACACCGGTTTCACCCGTGATGAAAATGGAAGAGGAAGACGGCGCCACTTCATCGACAGTATTAAAAATCCGCCGCATGGGTTCCGAATGCACGATAAAAACATCTGCCGAGGCGTCCTGCTGTTCAAGAAGCCGTTCTTTTAAAGCGATATTTTCCTTTTGCAGCGATTTTTGCACCAGGACGCGTTCCATGAGCAATGACAATGCATCCGGATCGAACGGCTTGCACAAATAATCGCTTGCTCCAAGCTTCATGGCCTCGACCGCTGCCTGAATCGAACCATGGGCCGTCATCATGATGACGGCCGCATCCGGTTGACATTCCTTGATTCGGGACAGCAGCTCAATGCCGTTCATTCCCGGCATTTTAACATCCACCAAAAATATATCGATATTGTTTTCTTGAAGAGATTCCAAGGCTTTTTCGCCGGACAGAGCCGTTATTACCTGATATCCATCTTTGACGAACCATGCCTGAAGCGATTCACATATCGTTTCCTCATCGTCTACGACCATGATGTGAGTGGATGACTTCATGCCATAACTCCTTTTCTCTTACACTGCCTTTTTTGGCAGCTTGACTCGAAATGTCGTTCCTTTACCAGGGGTACTCTCGACTTCTATGGTTCCCTGATGCTCGTGAACGATGCCGTACACCATCGCCAGTCCCAGTCCGACCCCTTTTCCGGCCGTTTTGGTTGTAAAAAATGGCTCAAAAATATGCTGTAAATTTTCCGAATCGATGCCATGTCCGATGTCAGCGATTTCAAGGGTAACAAACTCTGAATTCTCATCGTTTTGACCTTTGATGGAAAGGCTTCCACCTTCCGGCATGGCATCGATGGCATTGAAAATAAGATTGAGCAGACATTGCTGAATCTGCCCGTAATCACCCCATGCGATTAATGGCAAGGCAGGCATATCCACGGAACTGACCACATTGGCAAGCTCAAGCTGATGGCTGGTTAACATCAGCGTCGTACCGATCATTTCCGATATGTCGATTCGGGCAGGCTCGATATTGTTTTGACGGGCAAATGTCAGCAGATTTTTTACGATACCGCCACATCGTAGCGCTTCACGGTAAGACAGTTCGAGATAACGTTCCAGATCAGGGAACTGTGCCGGTAATTCCAATTCCTTTATATAGAACAGCACCAGTTTGGTAAACGTGACGATGCTTGTTATGGGATTGTTGATCTCATGGCAGACGGAAGCAACGAGTCTTCCCAGAGAGGAGAGCCGGTCTTCTTTAATCACCCGGGTCATATCTTTCTTGATGGCCTCGGTTTCCTCGACGACACGTTCCCGAAGTTCCTGGGTAATATCCCGAACGGTGATGACAAACTGAACCATCTCGTTAAAGCGGTTGAAAATGGGATAAGACGTGATTTGACAGATCAACGTACTGCCGTCGGAAAGCTTCCTGTCACGAACCCTGCGGGCAGGTTTGCCGGTTTGGATGGTTTCCAGAACCGAGCAGCAGGCATCCCTCTCGGAACAGGGCGTAAACGATTGATTCATCACCTGATAGCAGAACTTCCCCAAAATGTCTTTTCGATCTATTCCGCTGGTAACCAGATAGGAATCATTGCTGTTGATGATGCGATAATCCCGATCGATGACAAGAACACCGTCCGGAGACGCCTCCAGCAGGGTTGCTGCAAATGATGTTACTTCCGTGATCTCGGCACCCTCATGACCGATTTGATCATAGAGCTGTGCGATATTCAATAGTTGCTGAGAGGAATTTTCATCCAGAACACCGGTGGTTGACGGCTTATGGTCCGAAATATCGGCCAGAATATCGTTGTTTTTTGTCATATCGAGAATCAGATCGAGATACGTCAAGGATAACAAATCGATATATCGATGGAATACCTTGATTCCCATTTTCTCTGCATACGTATCGCACGGGGTAAACGGTGTTGTCGGAGCGATAGCCACCAGCCTGACCCGTAATCGCGAAGGTTTGACAGACTCTAATATTTTCATGACCGACAGACACTTTTGGCCGGTCGCAACCACAGCGACATTCAAAATCAGACAATATTCCGGTATCCTTGAGTCAATCATACATCGCCTGAACAACCTGCCAAATTTGCTACAATATGTGTATTCGATTTGATAAAATACTAATTTATCAATAAAATAAATGTTATTTATGTAATTAAATCATTCTGCCGTGTCAAGTAGAAAATAAGAAAATTGATGCATCCTTTCCGAAGTTCTGCATGCCAGAAAGGTACTTGAAATGGAGTATTCAAAATCAAATTTTTGTTCGACACAAAAGAACCCTTGACACAAAGCCATCAGTTTTATAGGTATACTCAATACAAATTTCAACCTTTCTTTAACCTCAGCCTATACGGAACTCAAAATGAACAACCGCCATATTCAATTTGACCCAAGACGATGCATTGCCTGCAAGGCATGTGAAGTTCACTGCCAGGTGGCCCATCAGACTGCTTCCGATGTCAAGATGGGATTGTTGATTACTTCAGAGCCGAATTGCGATGATGAAAAAATCCTGATCCTTTCCGCTTTCCGAGTCTGCTTTCACTGTCAGGAGCCTTGGTGCATGGCGGCCTGTCCGACGGATGCCATCAAAAAGCGAAAACAAGACGGCATTGTTTTTATCGAAACCAAACTCTGCGTTGGCTGTAAGGCTTGTATCGATGCATGTCCTTGGCGTGTTCCCCAATGGGATGCAACCAGTGGAAAGGTGATGAAATGTGACTATTGCAAGGAGAGAATCGACGCGGATGAAAAGCCTGCATGTGTCACGGCATGCACGGCGCATGCATTGAGCTTCGGCACACCCAATACGGGTACCCGAAAAACACGATTGGACTACGCACAGACACTCATCGAAAAAAAGCGATGGCTGTAAATATTGTGTGATTAAGGGTTAAATGCATGCCGATAAAATATCAGACAATTAACCTTAATTCCTTCTTTTTTTATGTAATATAACAGGGTTTGACATCTGTTTCGAAGGGGACATTGGCATACCATAAAACTACCCGCTCCACCCCCCTCCTCAACAATTCACATTTTGTGCAATCGGGATTGCACAAAATGTGAATTGTCTCGGATATTGCGCATTCTGAAATTGGCATGTCCTTTGACTCGATCCGTGTTGTATCCACATAATGAGACGATGAAGAAGCCTAGAATTTTAATTGTTGATGATGAAACCGACATGCTTCGCCTGCTGAGCCGGGTAGTCGGAGCCGATATTTCTTGCGAAATTGAAACCGTTTCGAATGCCGTAGATGCCCTGGAAATTTTTCGACAGCGATGCTTCGATCTGGCGCTGGTGGATATCCGCATGCCAGGCATGGACGGCATCCAGTTGCTTGAGCAATTGCATCTGTCGGATCCCGGCCTTACCATCATTATGATGACAGCTTACGGAGCCATCGAAATCGCCGTGGATTCCATCAAAAAAGGGGCTTACGATTTTATCACCAAACCGTTCGAGCAGATCGATCTAGTCCGTCTGCTTCAGAAAGGAATTGAACGCAGCTTTCTGCTGCGGGAGAATCAGCAGCTCCAGCAGCGGATACGGAGACAGGAAACTTTTCAGAACTTCGTCGGAACGAGTACTCCGATGCAGAAACTGTATGATACGTTACAAATGGTCAGTCGAACCGACGTCACGGTATTGATTACCGGAGAATCCGGTACCGGCAAAAATCTGGCTGCCCGTGCCATTCATGCTCTCAGTAGCAGAGCCGGCTTCCCCTATGTGCATGTTAATTGTCCGACAGTTCCGGAAAATATTCTAGAAAGCGAACTCTTCGGCTATAAGAAAGGGGCGTTCACCCACGCCACCCAGGACAAAAAAGGATTGTTCGAAGAGGCCGATAGCGGAACCATCTGTTTGGATGAAATCGGGGATATTCCGTTATCGGTTCAGACCAAACTCCTTCAGGTTCTGGAAGACAAACAAATCAAACCGCTGGGTCAGACCAAAAGTGTTCAGGTCAATGTCCGGCTGATTGCTTCAACCAACCGGGATTTGAAAGCCAGGCTGGCATCTCGGGAATTCCGGGAAGATCTTTATTATCGATTGAACGTCGTCAACCTGCATATGCCGACCCTTCGAGATCGCAGGGAAGATGTTCCGCTACTCGTCCATCATTTTCTGGGCCGTTTCGCTGCGGAATTCAATCTGCCGTTGAAAATCGTTTCCCCTCGAACACCGTTGGGAAGGTAACGTTCGAGAATTGGCCAATCTCATACAGCGCGCTGTCGTCATGTCTTCCGGAGAAACGATTCATCCAGAAGACATTGGATGGCTCCAACCTTCCGCTCCTTCTTCCAGTTCAGAAAATCAGTTATTTTCATTGCCCTACCACGAAGCCAAGCAGCAGGTACTGGAGCAGTTTACGGTTCCTTACCTTCACCATGCACTCAATCAGATGGAAGGCAATGTCACACGTGCTGCTCAGATCTGCGGACTAGAGCGCCAATCTTTCCAACAGATCATGAAAAAATTCGGGGTCCGGCCAACTGGTGAGAAACCATCATGAGGCTTTTCTAACCGCCAGAATATTATTGCACCGCAAGATTTTTCTTTCGCTATCACGCTTGTCACAGCCCTGCTTTCAGCCGGTGATCCGCCCCATAGATGAAGAATATTCATCCTAAAAACATATCTATTCTTTGTATAATTATTATTATAAATTAATTCATTGAGTTATCAACTACTGTTTTTTTTATGAACGAATTGGCACATGATTTGCTTAACATCAGCGCGTTGCATCATTGAAACCATCTGTTGAAACGGGCAAGAACAGTCTCTACCCGTTATAAACCAAATTCCTGAGAGACGAAGGGGGAAAACACGGATTCATGGCTATCATTCTGATCTGGGGGGATCAACACGATTCCTGCATGCTGACAAAACGGGTTTTGGATATTCAGAATCATACAGCAGCAGTGTTTACGGCATCGAATGAAGCAATTCAATGGGCGGAAAAACATCACCCGGATTTGGCCATTCTGGATTCCAGAGAAGAATTTACCGCGGTCGGTGTTCTAAAAACCCTTAAATCCTTCAATCCCGGCATGAGTATCTTTATGACGACAACGGATTCTCCGACTTCCGATCATGTTCGAATCATTCGAAAACTGGGAGCCGAAGTTTTTTTTTCACGACCGATCGCCATCGATGAACTCGAAAAACGGGTCATCACGATATGTTCGCAAGCCAAATGGAGGTGACATGCGTAACTACCGCCAATCAATCAACCGTAATGATCTTTGACAGCTTCGTAAAAAGTCCGGATGCCACGTTGCGCCGCATCCTTTTTATTATTGACCATCACCCACAATCAACTCATTAAAGGAATATTTATGATTTCTAGAAAAAACATCATCATCTTTTTGTTGTTGCTTCTTGCAATGGGCTCTTACTATATTCATCCTGGAGAAGCGCAAGATCCGGCCACTACCGAACAATCTGTTGGAACGCCCCCCCAGACGGCCCCCCTTGGGCCTGAAATAGCCTCCTCTCCACATTCCGCTGCAACGCCATCTTCACCAGGCCCCGAGACCGCTGCACCGCCAGTTTCCGCTACATCACCATCCGCAAGTGGCCCCGAAGCCGCAACCCCACCTGTTCCTGCCACAGCACCTTCGGCATCCGGCCCCGAAAACCCAACCATTCCTGATCCTGCATCCGCACCACCTGCAACAGCTCCTACGCCCCCTGCCCCTGCTCCGGAACCACCCACAGTTACCCTCTCCATAGATAAAACCACTGTGGATAACGGCGGCGTGATAATGGTAAAAGGCCAGGGCATTGCCAACAAGCCTGTTTATCTGGAACTCTGGGCCGAGAAGCTGGTTAGGTCTTCATTTTTTGACTCCAAACCCGACAAAGATGGCAAAATTCCGTATAAACTCTATCTGACCCAGTCTCTGCCTGCCAGCTACAAGATTTTCACGCCAAAAGACAAAAAAGACGTATTTGATGCTTATAAAGCCAAAGGAAGTTCCTGGGCTTACTCTGAAGCGCTGAAAGAAATGGGTGCAGATATCGCGTATATGGCACCGTCAAAAATCGTGATTGAAGCCTATCAGTCCACGATTATGGCCAGCATCATAGGCTCGCGAGGCGAGAAACTCCCAACGCTGGACGACAAGGAAACCCGACGACGGGCTATGCAACTAACCAAAGCCCGCTTTCGAAGTATCGGCGCACTGATCAGCCCGACCATCGAGCTGAATGCGGATGGATCATTCAATGCCAAAGTCACCATTCCCCAGGGTGCCGCCCCCGGAAAATATTTTATCATGGCCTGTGTGGATAAAGGGATCCGCAGCCAGCCCGTGGTCGTCGAAAATCATATCAATTTCCCCATGATGTACCTGTCCAATGCCGGTACCAGTTTGAATTTGATCTGGCCTTTTCTGCTAACCCTAGGTATCGGTGTATTCGGCGTTCTGATGGGTGCAGGCGGCGGATTCCTGTTGAACCCTATTCTCGTTTCTCTATGGCCGTTGCCGCATACTGTGGTTGCCGGAACCGTTATGCCCACCGTTGCCTTTTCCCAGGCCAGTGGCATCTACAATTATTCCAAGATCAAGTTTATCAACTGGAAACTGGGCATCACCATGGGTCTTGCGATGCTGGCCGGTGGTTTTATCGGCCCCAAGCTGACCGAACTCATCACCTTGGATCAGTTCAAATTCATATTCGGATGGATTCTGCTGATTCTGGCAGCATTGATGTTCTGGCAGACCACCCCCGGCTATATGGCCAAAAACAAGAAAGAGCAGGCCATCTTGTCTGAATTCAAGAAACGGGCCGAGGCCACTGCAAAAGCAAAATAATCATCTCTCTGTATTCATAAAATTAATAGATCACTATCTTCATACATAACGAATAACAGGAGCATCAATCATGATCGTAGAATTTTGGGGACAAGAATTTAAGATTAATATCGTTTTTGGATGTATCGGTGCATTTTTACTGGCCATTGTTGCGTCAATGTTTGGTTTCGGAGGCGGTCCTTTTATGGTCCCCCTGATGACGGTAGGTCTGGGACTCCCCATGTATCTGGTTGTCGGGAGTTCATTGACCGCTATTTTTTTCAATACCGTGATGGGCACCATGCGGCACTATCAGTTCGGCAACTTCGACATGACATTTTTTCTGATTATGTTTCCGGCAGCCATTCTTGGCGGATATATCGCCCCCCAGATCGCCAAACGTATCAGCCCCATCATGGTCAAACGTGTTGCCGTGGCCGGCCTGCTTCTGCTTGGGATGAACCTTCTAGGTGTGTATTGACATTCCGCAATCAAAGGAAAGATACGCACAATTCACACCTTTAGTTTGTCAACACATCTGAATTCTGCTACATAGAAGGGGGGATCGTTCTACTCAAATGAACGCCCCCCTTTTATTGTATTGCTTTTAAGATAATGCTTTCGGGAAGACAACAGCAATCGCGTAGGCATTCTTCGGCCATCCCAGACCGATAACGCACCCAAAATCGTTATCTTCATGCTGTAGATACGACTATGAAGAAAAATGGAACCAGTCAGGGAGAAGGATAATGAGCAAATATCACTTGTTTCAGGATAAAAAGAAATGCATCGGTTGCCATAGCTGCGAGGTACAGTGCAAGAGCAATAAAATGCTGCCGGCTGGGCCCAGACTGTGTCAGATCATGACCATCGGTCCCAGATTTGTGGGCGGTCTTCCCAAGGCTTCGTATGTATTCATGCCCTGCTTTCACTGTGAAAATCCTTGGTGTGTCGCAGCCTGCCCGACCGGTGCCATGCAGAAAAGGCCCCATGACGGCATCGTTTTTGTGGATCACACCCTGTGCGTGGGATGCAAGGCATGTATCACGTCTTGCCCGTGGGGGGCACCCCAGTGGAATCCGGAAATCGGCAAAGTGGTCAAATGCGATTACTGTTTGGATCGGATCGATAATGGACTGAAACCTGCCTGTGTCACAATCTGCACCACACATTGCCTGGAATTCGGACCTGCGGAGTCTATGGGACAGGTCCGTCGAGAACGTCACGCCGCCATCATCGCTGCAATGGACTAAAGAGAGGAAAAATGCCTGATAACGGTTGTCCGGTGAATGCCGCCGTTTCCGAACTGGATCATTTCATTCATTCCGGAACCCTTAAATATCCCAAAAGTAGGAGAAGGGTCGAGGATATCCTTGCCCTGATGCGGGATATCGCCGGGGGAAGAGCCGGAAAGGATCACCTTTCTTCACTGAAAATTCTGGCAGATGAATTGGGTAACGACGGTGCAGATGAAATCTGCAAGCAAGTGGCCGACGCAATTCGACACACCCTCACCGTACATCAAGAGGTGTTTCTTAGCCATGTGGTAACGCATAACTGCGCCACCGGCGCCTGTACCAGGCTGGCGCCGGCACCCTGCCAGATCACCTGCCCGGCCGGGCTCGATATTCCCACCTATGTCACACTGATCGGCATGGGCCTGGATGCCGAAGCCATCGATGTCATCCGGAAAGACAACCCTTTCCCCTGGGTGTGCGGTCTGGTCTGTACGCGACCCTGTGAGTTCATGTGCGTACGGGGACGGATCGACGAACCCATTTCTATCAAATTTTTAAAGGCCTTTGCCGCCGAAAGAGCCATGTCAGACAGGCAATATCTGAATCCGGAAAAAGAGCCGGACAAGGGACGAAAAGTCTGCATTATCGGCGCTGGCCCCGGTGGGATGAGTGCCGCCTATTACCTGGCACTCCGCGGTTACGGGGTCACGGTTATCGAATCCCTACCCATTGCCGGAGGAATGATGATGATCGGTATCCCTCGGTATCGACTGCCCCGCGAAGTGATCGATCGGGAAGTGGCCATGCTGGAAGATCTCGGCGTCGAATTTCGTTTCAGCACGCAATTCGGAAAAGATATCACTCTCGATGAACTCGAGGCTGAAGGTATGGAGGCCTACTTTTTTGCCATTGGTGCGCATAAATCCTTTCTGTTGAATATCCCAGGAGAACAAAATTATCCCCAGGTTCTCCAGGCCATCGATGTTCTGAAGCGGGTAGCGCTGGGTGAACGGAAAATTCCCGGTAAAAATATTGTGGTCATTGGCGGCGGAAACGTAGCCATCGATGCGGCCCGAACCTGCCTAAGACTAGGGTGCGACCAGGTGACCCTGGCCTATCGCCGAACCCGTTCCGAGATGCCTGCGGATATCGAGGAAGTGGAGCAGGCTGAAGAAGAAGGCATCCATATTTCATTTTTGACCATCCCCGCCGAAATTCTCGGTGAAAACGGCAAGGTAACGGCGCTACGTTGCATCCGTGCGGAAATGATCACTCAGGAAGGCAGCAACCGCAAGTATCCGGTGCCGGTTGAAGGCAGTGATTACCTGATTGAAACCGATATCGTAATTTCCGCCATCGGACAACAGGTGGATCAAGAATGCCTGTCTTCCCTCCCTGGGTTAAAATGGACCCGAAGAAATACTCTGGATGCTGGCATGATCTGCATGGAAACCGCCATCCCAGGCATCTTTGCCGCCGGAGATGCTGTAACCGGCCCGGCAACCGTTATAGAGGCCATTGGCGGCGGCAAACGGGCGGCTGATGCCATCCACCGATATCTATCAGGCATACCGCATCCCCAGATGCCGCCGGTTCCGGTCAGACGGGGCAGAATCGACTGGCTGGAGGTGCCGGCCAGCACCAAAATGATTTTAAAGCGCCCCCACATGCCGGTTCTTGCCATCGACCGCAGACGAACCACGTTTCAACAGGTGGAACTCGGATATTCGGAAAACATGGTCCGGGAAGAAGCCAGAAGGTGCTTAAGATGCGATGTTTGCCTGCGCTGCGGGAAATGTGTGGAAATCTGTCGAGACATGATGGGAATCGAAGCACTGCAAATGGGTTATATCGATTTCGATCATCCAGGCCCGACAGATTTCCGGATCACCGAGGAGCGCTGTATTCTCTGCGGCGCCTGTGCCGCCAACTGCCCCACCCAGGCCATACGCATCGAAGACAGAAAAGGAGAAAGAATCCTCTCGTTGTGCGGCACAATTTTAAACCGCCAGAAATTGACATATTGCGAAAAATGCGGGGCAGATATGGGGCCTGTTAGATATATAGAATACGTTCGAAATAAAACCCGTTCCGTCATTCCCTTTGCTGAAGTACGCTCGATGTGCGACAATTGTGCCAGAAAATCATCGGCAGGCTATCTCGACGAATTTACGCCGATATAGCCAGAGATGAATACCGAAGAGAATACACCTGAAAGGACTTCGGTTTTTCACTCCGTTTACCACAATTTTATGGAGGAATATCCCATGGAATTTAAAAAAGGTCAACATGTTGAAATCTATAAAAAATCCGAAGATGAATGCTGGCAAAATTTTATGGATGCCTATATCGGAAAACATGGCATCATCACCGATCCGGATACCGTTATCAATGATCCGGCAGCCCTGATCGAAGTGAGTATCGACGGCAAGGGAACCTTCCGCCTTCCCCAGGACTGTCTGCGGTGTATCGACTGACGATTAGATGTTCGAAAGCCGTAACTTCAGGGCAAAATGGATAATTATTGTCATTTTGAACAGTTGAAGACATGTGAAAAGGAAGGCATCGACTATCGCATCCGATGGCGGATTCAGGATTCCGGAATTGCTGTACTGAGTATTCATGGCGGTGCCATCGAACCAGGCACTTCGGAAATCGCCGATGCCATTGCCGGCAGTGAACATACTTTTTACACTTTTGAAGGCATCAAGCAAACAGGAAATCGATCTCTTCACATTACGAGTACAGTTTTCAATGAACCCATTGGGCTGGAGATCGTGCGTCAGTCTGAAATTATCCTCTCGATTCACGGCTGTCATGAAGAAGAAGCCATCGTCTATATAGGTGGAATGGATGTCGAGCTGCGGAAGCGCATCCGGCATCAACTCAATCAGGAAGGATTTAATGCATTAGACGATATCACGAAATATCCGGGAAGAAACCCTGCCAATATCTGCAATATCTGTGGTCGCAGGATGGGAATTCAACTGGAGATCAGCAGGGGAATGCGGACTCAATTATTCAATGACTTGACACCTCTGAAAAAATTCTCTCCTACCCAATACTTGAATAGTTTTGTTACGACAATTCAGGAAGTGCTGAAACCGTTTAAGCTGCCGACAGTAGAGTGTTTCTGTGAAGGTCTGGATTGACCTGATTGTATCAACCATCAAAGATAATATCACGGTTTTGGGGGTTACAACAAACTTTAATCCCCCAAAACCGCTATAATCATAAAAATCAATCGCTTTCAATAACAATTAAATGACCCTCTTCTTCTATCTCATACCGAGTAAATTCGCTGATGATATCTAATAGCGAGGAAGATAAAGACGAGGTTGCGGTCCATGAGCCGGAGCTTTTTACGGATCCCCCGCACGTTGAATAATAATAATCCAGAGAATAATTTCCGCTGCTTGAAGTTTTCGACTGAAAACTTCCTCCAATTGTCGTGCTGTTATCTGAGGTTCTCATTGCAAAAGCATTATCTTCTATAGGTATTTCACCAGAAATATACATAGAAAATTTAATTGCGCCACAGCTTCCGACAGTTGCTGAAATCGGGCCTAAAAGAAAAGCATACGGTTTACCATTGTAAATAATGCTGCTATTTGTTGTTGATATATTGGCACCATCTGAAGATACATTAAACTTGATATTATTCCCCGTCCAAAGCCCTGCTGCTATTTGAGGAGTGGGGGTGGGTCGGGGAGTCAGAGTGGGAGTTGGCCGGGGAGTTAGAGTGGGTCGAGGAGTTAGAGTGGGAGTGGGAATGGGAGTGGGAGTGGGAATGATTCCACAAGCGAGAGTCTTCCAGAAATCTACACTCCCTAATTCCAAAATGCAATTACCAGATAATGGCCCAAAGTATATGATTTTGAGCGAAGTGGTTTTCCATGCGCCAAGAATGGTACCGCTACCAAAATAGAATCGATATGCCAAATTATTGCTTGTAATCGTATCCGCTTTTAAAAAATATTTTGGGAATGATTTCTCAAACCAGTCAAAAATGCATTCAATATCAGCCGATTCCTGAGCTGTAAATGAGCCCATGGGCGGGTTTTTTGTTACCCAGTCGCTAATGCAATCAGCATTGGTAGTTGCTGGATATGAGAAAATACAAAAAGAGCCAATGATAACTACAATAAAACATAAGATAATTTTTTGATTAAACATATTTCCTCCTCTAATTTTAATTTCGCTTGTTTCGGTCTCAAAATAATTATGTAAATACACTACCTGAGACCACAATGGGCCACATGAAATAATATTCTTAAAGTCGAGAAATGGATCAATCATAATTGGTGAGGTTTTTCTAATTTCACTAGTTTCGATTTGACGTTGTCTGATTTATTGCACTTACCATATATTCGATTATCACGTTTTTTACGTCGAAAAACGTAAGGGTAATTTAAGATGGTCTCTTAGTACACAACATCTCCACTACATTGTGAGCATATTTTTCTTTGACCGCCTGCATTCTGTACAAAATCGTCAAATCATGATAGACTCCATTTTAGGGTGAAAATCGACTTGCCCAAAACGCGTCCGAAAAATAAAAAAAACCGGAAATATATTTCAATTTCAGTACCCTTAACAAATTAAAATGTCAATAATTAACACAGGCAATAGTTCAGTTGAATGGGATATCACACAGTTGCGGCGGCCTTGATCATGATGAGATTCTCCCAAGTCAGTTTTCGCAGTGGTTGGCATGAATGTCTTTATCTCGATGTTCATATTTTTTCTGCAACATACCGATATTTAGGTTTTTTCGATGTAATAAACTTGAACATCGAGTATTAGAAAATTCATTATAAACGAAAAGTAACATCGACATTCGGAGTAAAATGGAAAAACGTCATGTGATTGTATTTAAGCCCTATCCATTCAAGATCGGCCAGAAAATCTGTATCAACGGGGGCCCCCGAAACGGGGACTGGGAAGTCATCGACATCGGCGATCGCAAAGTCAAACTGCGATGCCCCGTTTCTTTCAGAGAATTCGAGTGGGATATTTTCTGTTATTTTGTCGAAGAAGACACAAATCGCATTTGGCCCAACAAGGAATTGTCAGCATGACACAAAATGACACATTTGAACAAGTCGCATGTTTGTTGTGAGAAATATGGAACCCGGTAAAAAGATTCTTCTCGAAGTCATTTACAAAGCGGATTATTGTCTTCCCTGTTTGTTCATGGATGCCGCTGTTCAGGAAATATTGCAGCAATATAAAGACCACGTGGAATACCGACGCGTAGACATCATGATCGGAAAGGGAAGACAACGGTTTCTGGAACTTTCCTATGAATTGTTCGGAAAGGATACCGTCCATAAAAAGATTCGACTGGCGCCGGTTCCTTCTCTGCTGATCAATGGTGAACTGATATTTGACCAGATTCCGCCGCAGTTTGAACTCGTCATTGCCATTGAAGATGCCCTATCCGGGCAGACGGGTACGTCATGACAATAATGTTTGGCTCATGTCGGGTTTCAGGGTTTTACCAGACCTTTTCCAGTGTGCCTCGGCCACGCTCTCATTTAACCGGTTTCTGAGGCCTTTCCGTTCCCTGGCAGCCACTGCCAAAGGGTTGCCATTTACCAACATAGACTTCATTCACACCCCACTTGCTCTTGGCGTGTTACTTGCGGTTTCTAC
>CAYQKZ010000036.1:0-15399 GCA_964418135.1 uncultured Desulfobacterales bacterium | reverse complement strand
AACGGGGTATTCGATGCCGGAACGGATATCGAAGCCCCGGTGGCTCTCCTTTTCAAATCCTCCGATGGCGGTGAGACGTGGGAATGGCTCGGGGATTGGCTGAATGGAATCCCCAATTACTGTGACACCTATACCAGCACGACAACAGAAGGACAACCCTTCATCAACGGTGTTTACGACAACACCGTTGAGGTCAACCCGGAAAACTCCGATGATATCGTACTCGGCGGAAACGCCAATTACAACTCGTACTGGCCCGACCCGGTGGAAAAACCTGCCCGAATGCTGGCCATCCCCTGGAGGGGAATGATCTACCGATCTTTGGATGGCGGTAGTTCCTGGACAGACACCACTCCAGCCTGCGCTGAATATGTATATGATGCGGATACCGACCCCATCAACGGCCTTCCTGTCTATAAGTGCCTATCCACCCCCTCGGAACGGGTGGTGCATCCGGATGTCCACAGCGCAACGTTTGATTGGGCCAATCACCGAATATACGCCACCACCGACGGGGGGCTTTCTCGTTGCACCATCGGCGTCCAGGATGATGGCAAGGCCGAGTACTCCTGGGAGTCGCTCAACAACAACCTGGCCACCCTGCAATTCTTCAATTTCGGATCTCACCCCACGATGCCGGACAGGATCATCGGCGCCACCCAGGACAACGCCATCGCTTTCTGGAATGGAACCTTCTGGGAAGCCTGGGATTGGTCCGGGGGAGATGGCACAGTCTCCGTATTCGACCCGGTGGAGCCGCGCTATGTCTATGCAGGCTGGCAGTACGCACTGGCCCGTAACGACCACGGGGGCAGCAACACGGCAAACGATTGGAAAACCCTTTTCGATTCGAGCATCGGAAACAACGACAAACTGCCTTTCGTGACGGTTTTCGAGATCGACCGTGTGCGCACGAACATCCTTTACGTGGGCAGTAAAACCGGAGTTTATCGATCGACGGACCGGGGAGATCACTGGCAGAACAGACTGAACAGCGAGCCCACCGACGGAGGGGTCACCTGCATTTCCGTTTCTTCCCAAGACCATTCCCTGGTATGGGCAGGAACGAGTACCGGACACGTTTACCTTTTCCAGATAAGCGCCAATGGGGATTGCACCGTGATCGACAAAACAGGCGCCAATCTTCCCAATCGCTGGATCACGCGCATCCAGGCTTCCGCAGATGATGTTTATGCAGCGACACTGACTTACAGCGGCTATGACGCCAATTCCACCAACATCTTCAACGGCGGCAACGGGAACGCGGGAAGGGTGTTTCGCACGCCGAATCTCGGCAGAAATTGGATAAATATCAGCGGAAATCTGACGCGTCGAAACCATCTGGACACCCCTGTGTCGGCTCTGGCAGTGGATCCACGAAACGAAAGGCGGATGTGGATCGGAACGGATACCGGTGTCCTGCATACCATCGATGGCGGCAATAGCTGGGCCTGGTTCCGGGGAAATATGCCCACCGTGGCTGTCATGGCTCTGGAATATAATGTGAATACCGGTTATCTTATGGCGGCCACTTTCGGCCGGAGCATCTGGCGGATGTTCATATTGCCGTAAATAGATACTAATGATTTTGGATTTGGCATTGCATCGATGCCATGCGTGTTGATCGTTTTTCAGCATTCGTTTGAATGCATCACCTGTAATGTTCGTAATGAGAAAGGAGAAGATTTATGAGACGTATCGCAGCCGTTTGCCGTTTTTGGGTAGTGATTATCGCAGCGATGATTGCCGGGCTAACCGGAACCGGACCAACGGAAGTCCTGGCCAGTCAATCCACTGCATGCACCGCAACGATAGGCAGTGATTATTCATTGCACATCCCTGTTCTGGCATCGAAAAACTTGTTCATGAAGGCGGATTTCGTTTATGAATACAATCCGGTGTTTCCGTCATTGATACCCTTCAGGCTGATAAATGCCGCCGTATTGCAGAGCTGGACGGATACCTGCACCGTATCGACACTGTCAAGCGATTGGATCATCCATATCCCCGATGTGACGCTTTCGGACGGCGTCAGCAGGCTGTGGATCGAGATGCAGTACAGTCAAATCCTGTCTTCGGATGGAAACGCCTGTTTTGTCGTTACCGGTTATGGTGTCATGACCAATGCCCATCAGCCGCTTCCCAACCCCTATCTGGCCGAGCCGCTTTATGCCATCTCCCATTTTGATTCTTCCCAGAGCGACTCCACCCCTTATGGTCCGCCAAGGAATTCTTACACGGTGGACGCGGCCATGGAACCGATCGTTTACGGCGGGCCGATCAACATCATCACGCTGGCTTCCACAAAGCAAAATTTCATGTGGCAGGTGGGAACCGATCGGGTCAGTTATATTCATAAAGAGGGGGAACAATGGAATACACTGGCGGTTTATCAGGCACTCTCGGAAGCCTCGAAAAACCTTTACCCCGCGATTCCGAACAGCAGTTTTCGAACATTCGGTGAATCCTCCGCCGTAGGAATGAACACCACCTCGATGGATACTTACCTGAAAAGCCTCTTCGGAGACAATTATGGTGACCGCATCGGCAATGGTGCCTACTCCTTGGTCGATAACAACAACGTGCTTTATGGCTGCTTTTACAAGTCCATTTACGGCTTTGCATTGATCGATCCGGTTCGTCCTTCCGCCGGTATCACGATTCGGTACAAGCTCGACGATGTCATCAATGTGGTCGATCCGTCTGCACCGACTGGAACGAAGCTGAGTGGTCTGGTCATGACGTACGACGGACATCTCGTGATTGCCTTGACCAATGGCGTGGCGGTCATCGATAGAGAATTGAATCCGGCTTCCAAACAATTTTACCGTTTTGCCGATAACGAAATCGTGAGCAATTCAATTGCCGTGGATGATAACAACGGCATCTATGTGGCAAGCAATTACTACATGCGAAAACTCGTTTGGACCGGCAGTGCGATTTCCGATGATGAGAAACGTGGCGCATGGAGTTGTACTTATGACAACTCAGGCAGTGAATATCCGCCCATCGTCAAGTTCATGAACGGTACCGGATCGACCCCGACCCTGATGGGTTTCGGCAATGATACCGACAAGCTCGTCGTCATCACCGACGGCGCCAAACAGATGAAGCTGGTGGCTTTCTGGCGAAACGAGATTCCGGCCGGATTTTCCAGTCGTGTTGCCGGACAGATTCAGGTAACGTGCGGTTTTAAATCCATGCCCGAGTGGATACAGTCGGAGCAGTCTGTCGTTGTGAACAATTATGGCGCCTTTGTCGTCAACAACATTCCCCAAACCGTCCCCACAGATATTCAGAACAAGAATAAAATCTTACAAATTGCCCTGATGGGGCCGGCTTATCCGACTTCTTACGGCGTCGAGCGTTTTCAGTGGAACCCGGCAACGCATCAGTGGGCTTCCGTGTGGGCGAGGCCGGATGTTTCATCGACCAGCATGGTTCCCATCCACAGTCAGTCGGAAAACATGGCGATCATCAATGGGTATCGGCCGGCCTACGGATGGGAAGTACTCGGACTCGACTGGAATACCGGAGATACCGTCCATCACACGATTTTCGGAGATGCCAACTTCGGAAACGGTGCGTATGCCATTCTTCAGTATCTTGAAGACGGGGATATCCTCTTCAACTCGTTTTGCGGTCCGCTGCGGATTCATTATCAATAATCCTTCCAGAACGCCACCCATGTAAGCGTTCAGACCCCTCCCCCCAGCGGGGGGAGGTCGGGAGGGGGGAAATGCTGTGATGCCAACCATTTGCCCTCTCCCAGCGGGTTTGTCATTCAACGGGATCATTTCCACCGCCCAGCACGGCATAGAGTTTCACCGCATTGGCAATTTTGGCCAACCGGAGCGCAATCAGCCCCTGTCTGGCCGAATACAGGGTGCGCTGGGCATCGAGAACACTCAGATAACTGTCCACACCTTTCCGATAACGTAAATCGGATCGGTTGTATATGATTTCGACGGCATTCACCAGGGATTCCTGCGCTGCAAGCTGATCGCCTACGGTACCCTTGATTGCCAGTGCATCGGCAACTTCCTTGAAAGCCGTTTGAATGGCTTTTTGATACTGGGTCAGCATGATCTGCCTTTCGATGTTGGCGGCGTCATAGGCCGACCAGAGTCTGGCATCGAATATGGGCGTTACAATCTGGGGCGCAAAACTCCATGTTCCGGAGTCGGAACCAAAAAGTCCGCCAAGGTTGCTGCTGGCGGTTCCTGCCGATGTAATCAGGGTAATGCGGGGAAAAAGGGCTGCACGAGCTGCGCCGATATTGGCATTGGCGCCTTTGAGCTGGTGTTCCGCCGCCAGAATATCGGGCCGGTTCAGCAGGACTTCGGAAGAGATTCCGGAAGTGATCCCCTGCGGCGCCAGAATATCCGACAGGCTGACCGACAGCACGTCTGCCGGTGCAGACGTGCCCAGCAGCAGATTCAATGCATTTTCATCCAGAGCGATCTGCTGCGTGTACCTGGCGATGTCGCCCCGTGCCGCATCCACCTGAGTTTGTGACCGTTTTACATCCACTTCGGTGGCCAGACCGACCTGATACCTTCGGTCGATGATTTGATAACTATCCTGCTGAGTACGATAGGTGATCCTGGCCAGATTCAGGTTGTCACGGTCTGCCGCCAGATTCAGATATGCACCGGCAGTTGCCGCAATCAAGAGAATCTGCACGCTGCGCCTGGCTTCATCCGTTGCCAGGTAGTTTTCCAGAGCGCTGTCTTTCAGGCTGCGGATGCGGCCGAAGAAGTCGATCTCCCAGGTGGCGATGCCGAGACTGATGTTGTATTGTTCCTGGGTGGTGGCTTTTCCGGATGAAGTCAGGTCCGCCGGATACCATTGGCTGCTCATGGCCGCCGATGCATTGAAAGTTGGGAAGAGTTCGGCTTTCTGGATACCGTACATTGCGGCTGCTTTTTCCACTTTCAGGAGAGCCAGTCGCAGATCCCGGTTATGATCCAGTGCGGTTTGAATGATCCGCTGAAGCCGAGGATCGGTGAAAAAGGCCTCCCACGTCAGCGCCTGTGCCGTCGGCGCATCGGTTTCCGTCCATTCCTGCATGTAGGCATTCCCTTCCGGCCAGTTCGGGGGAATGGGCGCATCGGGTCTGTTGTATTCCGGCTTGAAGGAACACCCGGAAAAAAAAATGATCGCTATCAGAACAATCGTCACAATTTGTTTCATGTCATTTCACCTCCGAGTGACCGGCGGATTCGGAATGGGTTTCAGGTGCAAGATTTTGCTGTTTCCTGCCGAACAGTTTATAGATCAGCACAAAAAACAACGGAATGAAGAACAGGTCGATAAAGGTTGCCGACAGCATCCCGCCGGCAACGGCTGTTCCAATGGCTTTCATGGCGCCCGCACCCGCACCCGCTGCGATGGCCAGCGGCAGAACCCCAAAGAAAAAGGCCAGCGACGTCATGATGACCGGCCGCAGCCGTAATCGGGCCGCTTCCAGGGTGGCCTCGATCACCCCGGCGCCGCTGGTCATTCGCTCTTTGGCAAACTGAATGATCAGAATGGCGTTTTTTGTCGTCAATCCCAGTGTGGTCAGAAAGCCGATCTGAAAATACACATCGTTCGGAAACCCGCGCAGCCCGGTGGCCAGTGTGGCCCCCAGCAGACCCAGCGGCAGCATCAGCAGATTGGCGATGGGAATCACCCAGCTTTCATACAGTGCGGCCACACATAAAAATATGACCAGGACGGAAAACACATACAGCAGCGGGGCCTGAGAAGTCGCCATACGCTCCTGGTAAGACAGCCCGGTCCAGTCGTAACCGATTCCGCTCGGCAGTTTGGCGGCCAGTTCTTCGATGGCCGCCATGGCCTCACCGGAACTTCTTCCGGGAGCAGGTTCCCCCCAGATATTGATGGATGGAAAGGCATTGAACCGTTCCAGCTTCGGAGAACCGGATGACCAGCGGCCTCTGGCAAAAGCTGAGAAAGGCACCATTTTTCCGGTGCTGTTGCGTACATAAAGTTTTTCCAGATCTTTCGGCAGCATTCGGAAAGGCGCTTCCGCCTGAACAAATACCCGCTTGACCCGCTCGGCCTGGATGAAATCGTTGACATAGGCGCTGCCGAATGCCGCTGCAATGGTATTGTGAATCGTCGTAATGGGAATCCCCAGGGCACCGGCCTTTTCCCAGTCCACATCGACGCGGTATTGTGGAACATCTTCCATGCCGTTCGGCCGTACCCGGATCAGACGAGAATCCTGCTCCGCCATTCCTATCAGTTGATTTCGGGCCGCCATCAGGCCGGCATGCCCTACCCCGCCCCTGTCCTGCAGTTGAAAGTCAAACCCGGTGGCATTTCCGAGTTCGATAACCGGCGGCGGCGGAAATGCGAAGACCATGGCCTCGCGAATCTGGGAGAAAGCCTTCATGGCTCTGCCGGCCACAGCCTGAACCTTCACATAGGGGTGATCGCGCAGTTCCCAGTCTTTCAATCGCACAAATGCCAGCCCCATATTCTGCCCCCGGCCGGCAAAACTGATTCCGGCTACGGTCAGACAGGAAGCAATGGCGTCTTTCTCGTCTTCCATAAAAAACTTCTTGACCCGATTCTCGAGAACACTCTGGGTCTGTTCCAGCGTGGCATTGGCCGGCAGAATGGCCTGAACCATCAGAATGCCTTGATCTTCATCCGGCAGATAGGCGGTCGGCATTTTGATCAACAAAGTACCCACGGTGATCACCAGGATGATATAGATCAGGATATAGCGTATTTTCCGGGTGAAAGACCAGTCGACGATCCGCACATACACGTCTCTGAACCGAAAGAAGGTACGATCGAACCACCGGAAGAAAGGCCTCAAGAAAAAGATGGCGTTATCGGCCGGTTCATGCCCGGCGGGAACCGGTTTCAACAGCGATGCGCACAACACCGGTGTCAGAATCAACGCCACGATCACAGACAGAAGCATGGAGGAGATGATGGTCACCGAAAACTGCCGGTAGATGACGCCGGTAGAGCCCTTGAAAAAAATCATCGGGCCGAACACCGCCGAGAGTACCAGACCGATGCCGATCAAAGCACTGGTGATCTGGCCCATGGATTTGGCCGTGGCCTCCCGTGGGGAAAGCCCTTCTTCGGCCATGATGCGCTCGACGTTTTCCACCACAACGATGGCGTCATCCACCAGGAGCCCGATGGCCAGCACCATGGCGAACATGGTCAGCATGTTGATGGAAAATCCAAAAAAACTTAACGCCGCAAAAGTTCCCAGCAGGACGACGGGGACGGCAATGGTGGGAATCAAGGTGGCGCGAATGGTTCCCATGAACAGATACATGATCACGAACACCAGAAAAACCGCTTCCAAAAGGGTTTTGGCCACTTCCAGAATGGCGACCTTCGTAAACGGCGTGGTATCATACGGATAAACCACCTTCATGCCGGCCGGGAAATACCGGCTCATTTCCTGCAATTTTTCCTTGACGGCATTGGCCGTATCCAGAGCATTGGCGCCGGCGGCCTGACGAATGGCCATTGCGGCGGCCGGTTTGCCGTTATACAGCGCATCGACGTCATACGTCTCGGTTCCCAGCTCGGCGCGACCGATGTCCCGCACGCGCACGATGGAGCCGTCCGGATTGGTTCGCAACGGGATACCGGCAAATTCATCCGGCGTCTTCAACATGCTCTGCACCATGATGGAGGCATTCAATCTCTGCCCCGGAACCGCCGGCGATCCGCCGAACTGCCCGGCTGACACTTCGACATTGTAAACCCGCAGGGCCACGATCACATCGGCCAGGGTCAGGTTGTACTCGGTCAATTTATCCATGTTCAGCCAGATGCGCATGGCGTACTGGGTGCCGAAATTCTCCACCTCCCCCACCCCCGGCACGCGGGCCAGGACTTTTTCCAGGTTCGACTGGGCGTAATCCCTCAGATCGTTGCCGTCCAGGCTGCCGTCTTCGGAAACCAGACTGACGATGATCAGATAATTCCGTGTGGCCTTGCCGACCGAAACTCCCCGGCTCTGCACCACATCCGGCAGACTGGCCATGGCCAACTGGAGTTTGTTCTGCACCTTCGACCAGGCCACATCCGGATCGGTTCCCGGCGCAAAGGTCAGTTCGATGCGGGCCGTTCCCGAAGAATCACTCGTAGCCGACATGTACAGCATGGACTCGAGGCCCGTCATCTTCTGCTCGATAATCTGGGTAACACTGTTTTCGACGGTTTCCGCCGAAGCACCGGGATAAAAGGCGGTGATATAGATGGAAGGCGGAGCGATCGGCGGATACTGGGATATGGGCAAATTATAGATGGCAAGGCCGCCCACCACCATGATGGCAATGGCGATGACCCAGGCGAATACCGGCCGGTCCAGAAAAAATCGTGATAACATGTCGAGCCTCCGTCACTTCGATGGCGCATCCGGTTTGGCCGGGTTCGGGTTATTTCCGGCGGATGGCGAATCCGATCCGCTCTGGGCAATCCGGACTGTGGTGCCGGGCCGCGCCTTTTGAATGCCTTCGACAACAATCCGGTCCCCTGGTTTGAGACCGGATGAAATCAGCCATTTATCTTCGATCGCACGATCGACGGTCAGCATCGCCGGCGCCACTTTACTGTCCGCATCGATGACCATCGCCATGGGATTTCCCTTGGGATCCCGCACCACGGACTGCTGGGGAATCAGCATGGCGTCTTCCTTGACGCCTTCCTTGACCAGCGCCCGGACAAACATCCCCGGCAGCAACGATAAATCGGGATTTGGAAACGAAATGCGGAGCATCACCGATCCGGTGGTGGCATCCACGGTGACATCGCGAAACTGGAAGGTTCCTTCCGTTGAACCGATCGAATTGTCTTCCAGAATCAGTTGAACCTTCCGCAGATTCGACCCGTTCTGCTTGATCCGGCCATCCGCCAGGCGGTTTTTGAGCCGCAACAGCTCGGCCGTGGACTGGGATACATCGACAAAAATGGGATCGAGCTGCTGAATGGAGGCCAACGCCAGCGGCTGATATGCCGTAACGATCGCCCCTTCCGTAATATTGGATTTGCCGATCCGCCCGGTAATGGGCGCTTTGACGGCCGTATATCCGAGATTGATCTGGGCAGCGGCAACCGATGCCTTGAAATAAGCCACATCGGCCTGCACCTGCCCCAGAGACGCGGACGCATCGTCGTAGTCCTGCTGACTGACGGCCTTGTCGGGTAAGAGTTCGGCAAACCGCTGCACCCGCAGTCTGGCCGCCGGCAGATTAGCCTCGGCCCTGCCGAGCGCAGCTTTCGCATTGTCCAGAGCTGCCTGATACGGCGCCGGATCGATTTGATAGAGAAGGTCTCCGGCCTTGACATCCTGGCCCTCGGTAAACAACCGTTTCAATAAGAGACCGTTGACCTGAGGACGGATCTCTGCAACACGAAATGCAGAGGTGCGGCCCGGCAGCTCCGTCGTCAACGTGATCTTTTGAAAACTGACCGGCATGACGGTGACTTCCGGAACCATGGGCGGCGGCTGAACCGGTTTGCGATCGCATCCCATCAAGAAATAACATACTGATAACAAGCATAAAAATACCCATAGTGAAAGTGGGCTGACAAAAACGTTACGGAATCGCATCGAAAATTCCTCCAGCAGGTGATGATCGGAAGCAACGTGGGTTCATTGCGGGCCTATGGGTTCAGGATTGTATCAACCCTTTGAAAAGGATGTTTAAAATGGTGTCCGGATTTTCCGGATATGGATGTTTTTCAGGATGTTCGAGCCAGAGAAACAGAAATGAATTGCACAGACTGTCGAAAGCAACGGCAAGTACATAGGGATCGGCGATCCGTTGAAACCGGCCGGTGCTGATCCCGGATTCGAAAATATCGGCAATCCGATACAGAAACGTTTCCCGCCGGTTGCGGATATCCTGATCGAGACCGGCCATGATATTGAAACTGGCCCCGCGCGTTTCGGCAAAATAAAGGCGGATGGTGGCCGCGTTGTCTCGAAATTCCTCCCCTTTTGCCTGAACATATTGCCGGAGTTTGGCGATCTCGTCGCCGGGGGATTCGATGGCTGTTGTAAGCGTGGTCAGAAAACGGTCGGATTGTTCCAGGATCAAAGCCCTGTATAATTCTTCTTTGTTGCTGAAAAATTTGTACAGCGTTCCAATGGCGAATTCAGATTTTGCCGCAATTTCGTGCATGGACACATTGAGATACCCTTTTTCGGAAAACAAAGCCAGTGCAGCCGCCAGCATCTCCTGCCGCTGCCGGACCTTCTCTCTTTCCCGTCGCGTTGGGTTTTTATTTGTCATGACAGGTCCTTTAAATATGAATATGACGTCACTTTATAGAATATGACGTCATTCTTGTCAACAAAGTATCGACTGTTTGTTTTCAAGAAAAAATTCTGCGTCTGAAAGATATCTGTTCCTTGCCGCGCCGATTGTGTTATATTGCAGACGTGCATAATCAGCACGTTCCTTATCAGTTGTTCAATCCACCGCTCGAAAGAAAACAAAAAAGATGTATCGAAAAACCGCCGTATTTGCAGCCGTGGTTACCATTCCATTGATGCTTGCCGGATATCATTTCAGATTCCCGATATGGGAAATCGGAGTTCGTGTTTACAATGTGCTGTCGGACCGGGAGGCCGTTGCCTCTTTTATCCTCTCCTGGGGAACGGCTGCGCCCCTCATTTTCATCGGGCTGCAGATCCTGCAGGTCATCATCGCCCCCATTCCCGGTGAAGCCTCCGGGTTCATCGGGGGATTTCTGTTCGGCACATTCAACGGGTTTTTATACTCCAGCGTCGGACTTGCCGTCGGCTCCCTGATCAATTTCGGCATCGGCCGGATGATGGGAAAGCGGTTCATTCGAAAACTGATTCCAGCCGCTCAGATCAAGCAGCTCGATAAACTGGTTCACCGGCAAGGCGCGGTCGTTTTGTTCATTCTGTTTTTGTTTCCCGGATTTCCAAAAGATTATCTCTGTCTGTTTCTTGGAGTCAGCGACATTTCCTTCAAGCTTTTCATCATCATGGCCTCTGTCGGCCGGATGCCCGGCACGCTGGCCCTCAGTGTTCAGGGCGCATCTTTGTATCAACAGCAGTATGCTCTGATGACGGCCATCATGATCTTCTGTGTAATCGCCGCCTATTTATCCTATCGTTACAAGGAAAGGCTTTATCAGTGGATGGACAGGCTGAACGGCAAATCAAGCTCTTGACCCATACGCCGATTGATGGTACCGGATGCAGAGGCAACCAATCATGAAGTCAAATTCGAGATAAAGGAGAGCGCATTGTTATACTGGAGCATTCGTGAAACACTCAGCCAGGCCAACCGTCTGAGAAGATCGTATTACGAACTCCTGAGGGATGATCTCGATCAGCAGATGATCCAGTACGGCCTGATTGATTCCTACAACAATTTTCATTGCAAGAAACTGGCGTTTCCCTTTGTCGAAAAACGGGAATTGAAGCCGCGTGCGCGGATTCCCGACCTTGAATACGAGTGTCAGAATACATTTCTGGTCATTTTTGTCGAAGACACCATTCCGTCTTCCTGCAAGAAATATATCCGGTTTTTCGATGAAAACAAAACCACCAAACTCAATCTTCTGCAATCCAAGACACTGCCGCTGACAGACACGTTCGATCGGAATCAGAAATACATCGATTCGGCCCAGTTTGTGGATTTTTTACGCATTCTGCTGCCGGTCGATTACAGCCTTCTTATTCAAAGAGACCCGGCAACCCGAAATCGAGACCGGTACTGCCTTACCCATTTTCATGTCCGGATCGACTGGCCGATCGCCGAGGCCGCCGAAAATATGGCGCTGAACCTTCGCTATATTTCTAAAGACCTCTATGAAAAAGGCGACAAATATGCCGAAGACGTTCAGAAGAAATTTTTCGAATATTACGGTCTGCCGGTCATGGCCGGCGGCAGACGGACGGCAGGAATTGTCGCGGCTCAGTATTTAAAGCGTATTCCGTGCATTACCACCATCTACGTGGGCAGCAGCGAATCCCGGTCTCTGATCCGTATCTCCGAGCGGGGAGTTTCCAAATTCATCCTGCTGAAACTCACCAATGCCGAAATGGAAGCCGTGGCTCAAACCCACCAACTTCCCCTCAATACATTCTACAAGAATTATGTCGTGAATCGTAAAGGGGGGTTTGGCATTTGCATTTTTCAGGCCACCTATGCCTATACCATTCCCGCCCGCCCCCCGGAAGATGGAAAACTGCGGGAGATCAAACCGGATCTCTACTGGCTGTCTGTCTCCGGACAGCACATTCTGCCAAAACCCGGCATCTGGAAATTCCCGCCGCTGCCCATGAATGTCATTTATTCCTGATCGGCACTTTTTCTTAGCTCAAATTGCGGGCATCGATCATCGTTTCAGCAGCAGTTGTTTCTGGATTTCTTTCTGACGCGGATTTTTTTCACAGCATACGGCCTGGCCGGTATCCGGATGCTCTCCCGTAAAATACATGAGTGTGGCATAGGTGGATGGTGTGGGCGTGAAAATCTGGACCTGCTCCGGAATCAGGTGAAGATGGCGAGATACGAAGGCTTTCAACTGATGCATATGCGTTTTCGTACAGCCGGGAGAGGCGGCCATGAAATAATAAGTTAGATGCAGCGGCATTCCAGCTTTCCGGGCAATATCATCAAAACATTTTTTAAAGGCGATCAGGCTGTCCGCACCGGGTTTACCCATCAGATTGAGTACATCGGTTTCCGAATGTTCCGGTGCGATTTTCATCTGACCGGATATGTGATGTTGAATGATTTCGGTCAGGTATGTTATGCCGTTTTTCCGGTCGGCAAGTACCATATCGTACCGGACGCCGGATGCCACAAAAGCGTGGCGCACAACCTCGATATCACGAATGGCCTTCAGCAGTCGGATCTGCGGCTCGTGATCGACGCAAAGGTTCTTGCAGATTGCCGGATACAGACAGCGTTTGTCGATACAGGCCCCATGTTCCAGTTTTTTTCGGCATTCGAATCCATACATGTTGGCGGTTGGCCCGCCGATATCGGATACAATGCCTTTGAACGCCGGATGCCGACCCATTTCCTGCACTTCACGCAGAATGGATGCCGGACTGCGGGATTGCACCGTCCGCCCCTGATGCACGGCAATGGCACAGAAATTACATTCGCCATAACATCCCCGATGCGTTGTCACTGAAAACCGAATGGTCTCCAGAGCACGGACCTCTCCCATTCTCCGATAATACGGATGCAGATCCCGTTCGAAATCGAGTGCATGCACCGCATCCAGTTGCGATACCGACAGATGCGGGCAGGGCGGCCTGTGAACGAGATACCGGTTGCCATGTTTCTGACACAGCCCCTTGGCTGTCACCGGATCATTGTTGCGATAAAATATCTGAAACATCCGGGCAAACGATCGGGGATCGGCCGCCACCCGCTCGAAAGGCTCCAGCTCGATACAGTCGGTACTCGGAGAACTGGCGATATAGCAGATACCGCACAAATCGGTAAAAGGCTCCCGTTGTTTCAGCCGGTCGGCCAGCGCGAGAACGGCTGTCTCCGCCATCCCATAGATCAGGATATCCGCCTTGGCATCGAACAGGATGGATCGGCGGATGGTATTGGACCAGATGTCATAATGGGGAATCCGTCTGAGGCTGGCCTCGATGCCACCTAAGACGATGGGAACGGTGGGTTTGAAATATCTGCGGATCAGATTCGTATAAACGATGACCGCCCGGTCGGGCCTGCGGTCGTTGATTCCGCCCGGGGTAAAGTCATCTTTTTTGCGGCGTTTGCCACCGGCCGTGTAATTGGCCACCATCGAATCGACACTGCCGGAAGTAACTCCCCAAAACAACAGCGGCTCTCTGAGCCGGGCGATGTCCGCCGGTGAGGCGATGTCCGGCTGGGCGATGATCCCGACACGATACCCCGCCTTCAGCAGGAGTTTACCGATCACCGCGGCCCCGATACTGGGGCTGTCGATATAGCTGTCTCCGGTAACCAGCACGATATCGAGTCGATCCCACCCCAGCGATGCAGCCTCATCCGGCGTGGTGGGTAAAAACATGGGCAGTCGGTCTCTATTTGACCGATAAAACCGGGCAGGGAGCTTTGAGTATGAGATACTGGGCGGTGGAACCGAAAACGATTTTTCCGACTTTGGACCTTCGCCGAATGGCGATAACGATCAAATCGATATCGTTTTCCTTAGCGAACTGCACCAGGTCTTCACCGGCCTCGAGCCCACGAACCGACAAATGGATTTCACTGGGAATTTTTGCTTCCGTGAACTGAGCCTGGGCAAAATCCAGCATGTGTTCATGATGGACGAATTCCTCGCGCGGCACGTCGGGTCCGCCGACCATCGACATCACCAGGTAGACTCGGGCATTCAGGGCAAGGGCATATTGAATGCCAAGTTTCAACGCTTCATTGGAAACATTCGTTCCGTCGAAAGCAACCATAATTTTCATGACATCTTCCTGAATTTGATAAAAGAGATTTCAACAGAATCCATGCGGCACGATATGATAATCTTTTTTGAGATTACTGTATTCCCAAACAGAAGTACACATTTTTTCTTCGAGCGAAAAAAGTTCCGACTTCTGAACACAAAGCCACGACATGGGGCACTAACCGACTACCCCCTAAACGCATTCACCAAATCAACGCAGCAAGGAAAAACGACCCGTGATCTTATCACCATGCACAAGCATCACCCCATCTGCTGATGCAATCTTCTGCATTTCATCTGTAAACCCGCTTCTGCTGAAAAGGATAAATTTGTCGTGACGATCCTTTTTGCGCCATTCCACCTGGGCGGCTTTCTCTTTTAGGGAACGGAAAATATCAACCCCTACTTTGTTAATACTCCATTTGCATTCGCCAAACCAGGCTGTGGATTCTTCTTCATCAAGTGCAACAAGGTCGATTTCTTCACTGCGATTCCACCATCTGCCTAAGGCGCTGAACTGCATGAGGCCATCGGCCATGAACTGCCTGCAGAGTTCGCGGCATATTTTCTCGTAAACTGCTCCCAACAGGTGATCAAAATCCCGGGCAATCCGGTCCAGCACATAATCAATATTTCCCAGCTCCAATCTGCCTCGTAAGGGAAAAACAGAACGAAACCAAAAGGATATATAGTAATCATGAATATGGTACAGCCCCATCCGGCTTTTGTCCGGATAGCGCTCGGTAACCGGAATCTCTTTATCAACCAGACGAAGGGTACGCAGGATGTCAAGATAGCGAGAAAGGTGGTTTTTATCAAAACCTGTATCGTTGATTATTTCTGAAAGTTTCCTTTTTCCCTGAGCAATGGCGCGCAATATGACAAAATAGTTCCTTGGTTCGCGAAGCTCTTCCCGCAGCAGAAATTCTACCTCGCTGTAAAGAAAAGAGC
>CAYQKZ010000035.1:0-15783 GCA_964418135.1 uncultured Desulfobacterales bacterium | reverse complement strand
GGCTGGACCCGTTCAGATCGGTGATCCCTACACCCAGAAAAAAATGCATGATTTTCTGCTGGAAGCCCGAGATCATGGCCTGATCCAGTTCAGTACGGATAACGGCGGCGGCGGGCTTTCTTCTTCGATCGGTGAATCCGCGCAGTTTTCCAATGGATGCCGCATTCAGCTTGAAAAAGTGCCATTGAAATACGAGGGTCTGGATCAGTGGGAAATCTGGATTTCCGAATCTCAGGAGCGCATGACCTTAGCTGTCACGCCCGACCATCTAAACTCGTTCATGACCCTTTCCTGCAAACATGCTGTGGAAAGCACCGTGATCGGTGAATATACCGATACCGGCAAACTGCACATCACCTACAACGGCAGCACATGCGCCTGGATCGATCTCAACCTGCTGTCATCCGGATTTCCTCAGTGGGAATTCGATGCGGACTGGCAAAGCCCGGAAACCCGCGGCCTGTTCGAACCAGTTTTGAAAGAACCGACCGATTACCGTGGTCTGCTGCTCGACATGCTGTCCCGGCCCAATATTTGCTCCAAAGAATGGATCACCCGTCAGTACGACCATGAAGTCCAGGGATCGAGTGTCATCAAACCCCTGGTGGGTAAAGACCGCAACATCGGCAGTGATGCCGCCGTCATCCGGCCGGTGCTGACATCCGAGCGCGGCATTGTCTTCACGCAAGCGTTACTTCCGTTGTATTCACAGATCGACGCATATGCCATGACCGCCTGCACCATCGACGAGGCCGTACGACGCCTCGTTTCCGCTGGCGGAGACCTGAATCAGATTGGCGGGGTGGATAATTTCTGCTGGCCCAGCATCCAGTACGACCCCGTCAGCAATCCGGATGGGAGGCTGAAGGCAGCCCAGCTTGTCCGATCCTGCCTGGCCCTCAAAGAGATGTGTATAGCCTATGCCATCCCGCTGCTTTCCGGCAAAGACAGCATGTATGTCGATGGACATCTGGCCGGTAAATACGGCGAAACCCACAAGGTCTCGGCCCTCGAAACCCTTCAGTTTTCGGCCAGCACCATTGTTTCCGACATCACCCGCTGCGTGACACTGGATCCCAAGGCATCCGGCGACAGAATCTATATTTTAGGACCCACCCGAAACGAACTCGGCGGCTCCGAATACTACGCCCATTTCGGATATGTCGGGCTGAATGTTCCCCAGGTGTTTCCGGAAGAGTTTCTTCCTCTGTATCAGGCGCTTGCAACTGCCATTGAAAGCCGTCTGGCTGCCTCCTGTCATGGCATCTACAGCGGGGGACTGGCCGTTCATCTGGCCCTGATTGCCATGGCCGGCAATCTCGGGGTGCGTGTCGATCTGTCTCTTCTGCCAATCGAAGACCCCCTTCGAGACGACCAGGCACTGTTTTCCGAATCCGCCGGCCGGTTCATTGTCACGGTCAGCAACGATCACGCCCAAGCGTTTGAAAAGATCATGGACGGACTGCCCGCTGCCTGTATCGGCATCACCACAGAGGAATCCGGCTGCATCGAAATCCGGAAGGGGGACGCAGATCCACTTCTCCGCGTTTCGATCGATGAGATGAAAACCGCCTGGAAAAAGCCATTTGGAGCGTTGATATGAGCAAGGTGAAAGTTCTGATTCAAACCGGCTACGGACTGAACTGTGATATCGAAACGACCCATGCATTCGAACTGGCCGGCGCATCACCTGCCCGGGTCCACATCAATTCTCTGGTAGATGGAACCGTTCGGCTCGAATCCTATCACATTCTTGTTTTCGGCGGCGGATTCAGTTGTGGAGACGACCACGGGGCCGGCGTCATTCACGCGGTTCGGTTGAGAACCCATATGGGCGAGCAGCTTCTCGATTTTATCGGCAAGGGCAACCTGATCATCGGTATCTGCAACGGATTTCAGACACTGGTCAATCTCGGCCTGCTGCCGTGCATCGACGGAAACTACCGGAAACGTTCGGTTGCCCTTACTCACAACGACTGCGGCAATTTCAGAGACCAGTGGGTTTCGCTGAAAGCGGATGCCAATTCTCCGTGTGTGTTCACACAGGGAATGGACACCTTCGAGCTTCCGGTCCGACACGGCGAGGGAAAATTCTATGCAGACCCGGCCATTATCAACCGGCTCGAATCCGCCCACCAGGTGGCACTCCGCTACTGTCTGCCGAACGGATCTCCGGCAAACAACAGCTTTCCCCACAATCCCAATGGATCGATCGGCGACATTGCCGGTATCTGCGATCCCACGGGCCGGATATTCGGACTCATGCCGCATCCGGAAGCCTATCATCATTTCACCAATCATCCGGACTGGACCCGCATTCAGGATGAAAACCGGCGAAAAGGCATCGATACGAATCCAGAGAAGACACCCGGAATCCGCCTGCTGGCAAATGCCGTTCGCTTCATGCAGTCCAGATGACGACATTTTCGATCAAAACCCTTGGATGCAAGGTCAATCAATTCGAATCCGAAACCCTGGAACAGACCCTCATCGATCTCGGCTGCCGTTCCACCAACATGGAACAGGGGGCTGATATCTGCATCGTCAACACCTGCACCGTCACCCAGAAAGCCTCGATGCAGTCCCGCCAGGCCATCCGTCAGGCCATTCGCAGCAATCCCGGAGCCCGCATTGTCGTCACCGGCTGTTATGCCCAGACGGAACCCGAAGCCATCCAGCGCATCGCAGGTGTTCACGACATCGTCGGACACGCCGACAAATTTCAAATTCCCGACATATTGTCCCGGACCGACAGCCACCGTCTGAATACCGAAGGCACGGACCGTCGTCTTTCATCCTCCATCTTTCACCCTTTATCCTTTCCATCCCGCACCCGCCCCTTTTTAAAAATCCAGGACGGGTGCAACGCGTTCTGCACCTACTGCATCGTTCCGCACGCCCGGGGAAGAAGCCGCAGCATGCCGATGGAAACGGTACTGCAATCCATGCGCCGCCTGACAGCGGACGGCGTTCATGAAGTCGTTCTGACCGGCATTCATCTCGGCCATTACGGCCTGGATCTGGTTCCCAATACATCTCTGACAGAACTGCTGACTGCCATCGAAACCCAGGAAAGCATGGAGCGAATTCGCATCAGTTCGATTGAACCAGCCGAAATTTCCGATGCATTGATCGACCGGATCGCTGGTTCATCCGTATTCTGCAAGCATTTTCACATTCCGCTTCAAAGCGGTGACAATACGGTGCTGCAGCGCATGAACCGGCCCTACACCCGTGAATTGTTTCACCAGCTCGTTTGCCAGATTCATGACCGGATGCCCGATGCGGCCATTGGTGCAGATGTTCTGGTCGGATTTCCCGGCGAGTCGGAAGCTGCATTTGCGCAAACAGTTTCCCTGATCGAATCGCTGCCGATCACTTATCTTCACGTCTTTCCGTTTTCCCCCAGAAAAGGCACACCGGCATACGGATTTGCGGATCAGATTCCGCATGATATCGTCAAGACCCGATGCGATATGCTTAGAACTCTTGGCAGAGCCAAACGAAAATCCTTCTACCAGCGCCACATCGGAAAGGCCGTGGACATCCTGATCGAAGGAACCAGGGACAAAGCCACCGGTCATTTGAAGGGTCTTACGTCCAATTACATTCCCGTGCTGGTTGAAGGTCAAGACAGTCTAAGAAACACGATAGCAAAGGCCGGAATTATCCGATTTCACAGTGAATTCGCCATGTTCGGGAAAGTGTAAGAGGATTTTCAACTTTTAAGGCAACTCTCATGAAATAATATCCCAGCCTGTATATCCATGTGAATATGTTCTTGAATACACATTAGAAACTGTTTGAGTGATTATGCAAACCATTCGACTGAAAAAAGCCAGGGACAAATCCCTGCACAACCATCATCCCTGGGTATTTTCCGGAGCTATCGATACAATCAATGCATCGATAGCTCCAGGCCAAACCGTCGATGTCCTGTCCGCCGATGGGGCCTGGCTCGCAAAAGGTGCCTATTCCCCCCTTTCTCAGATTACCGTCCGCATCTGGTCTTTCGATCCGGCTGATGAAATTTCCATCGACTTTTTCCGAAATCGAATTTCGCGGGCAATTTCGGCCAGAACACTTCCGGGCACCCGACAGGATTTTTCGGCATGCCGGCTGATCCATGCCGAATCCGACGGACTTCCCGGCATCACGGTCGATAAATATGGGGATTATATAGTCTGCCAGTTTCTTTCCGCTGGCGCCGAATACTGGAAAAACGATATAGTACGCACCCTGAGAGAATTGATTTCCTGCAAAGGCGTTTATGAACGGTCGGATGTGGCGGTTCGCGAAAAAGAAGGGCTCGTTCAGACTTCCGGCGTTCTCAGCGGAGATGCACCGCCGGAGTTGATTACAATTCAGGAAGGGAATTTACGATTCCACGTGGATGTCTTAAAAGGCCACAAGACCGGTTTTTACCTGGATCAGCGGGAAAATCGCGCCATGATTCCGGAATTCTGCAACGGTGCATCGGTACTGAACTGCTTTGCCTATACCGGCGCATTCGGTGCAGCGGCACTGGCCGCAGGCGCCAAAGATGTCACCAACATCGAATCCTCCTCGACCCTGCTGGACAGAGCTGCAGAAAACATCATCCTGAATGGTCTCGATTCCAGCAGCGTGCAGAATCTGGCAGAGGATGTATTTCATACGCTGCGGCGATTTCGAGACAGCCGGCGCGGTTTCGATGTCATCATTCTGGACCCGCCGAAATTTGCCGAATCCCAGAAACAGATTCCCCGAGCAAGCCGGGGATACAAGGATATCAACCTGCTGGCCGCCAAACTGCTGAACCCCGGCGGCATTTTGATAACATTTTCCTGTTCGGGGCTGATGCCGCCGGATCTCTTTCAAAAAATCGTTGCGGATGCCGTCCGGGATACCGGACGAAACGGCCAGATCATCCGCAGACTCTATCAGGCTTCCGATCACCCGACGGCCCTGGATTTTCCGGAAGGAACCTATCTCAAGGGCCTGATCTGCAGGATATGGTAAGGTGATTTCCGTCAATGACAATATATACTATGAATCGTTACAATCTGCGTTTGCATCAAACTCCCTCCCCCAGCGGGGGAGGGTCGGGGTGGGGGTTTCAAAAGCGCAGATTGTTCCCATTTGAAGTATAAAACAACCGTTCATCGCAAACGGTGAACAATTTTATTATGAGCTACTTATGAAAACGAAGTCTGCATCGATTTTTCGATATATCGTGGTACCGATGTTCATATCTGTGTGGATCATTGCCGGCGCTTTCGCCGGAAACGCGCGGATGGATTCGGTGTTGAAAAACGGCCGGTTCATTTCCTATACCCCACGCAGTTTTTCAGTGGTCAACGGACAGACACAACCGGCAACCCTGACAGGCATCACCGAAGACTTGAAGCTGCTGCGTTCCGATTTCGACAGCCTCATCACCTATTCCTGCTTCAACGGACTGGAGCATGTTCCGTCAGTTGCCGAAAAACTGAACTATCGAGCTGTCATTATTGGCATCTGGGATCCAAAATCCGATATTGAAATCCAGAACGCCATCCATCTGGCTCGCAAACACCCCAAAACGGTTTTTGCCGTTGCAATTGGAAATGAAGGTATTTTTGCCAAGCATTATACGCCTGCGGATGTCGAAAACACGATCCGTCACCTTCGAAAAGAGATTCCATCGGTGTTTCTGACCACATCCGAGCCGTTTTTCCTGTATCTCAAACCGGAATATTTCGATTTTTTCAATAAAATGGATTTTTTGCTTCCCAATATCCATCCCATCTTCGAAAAATGGTTTCACCCATCGGATGCCCCAAACGGCGCCGCCTATGTGCTGAACGTAGCGGACAAATTACAACAGCAATATCCCCAACCGCTCATCGTCAAGGAAACCGGTCTTCCGTCCGGGCCTGTTTCGAAGGGATATAGCGAAGCATTTCAAAGCGCCTTCTGGACCGAACTCCTGCGTCGGACCAGCACATCATCGAACCGTGCGGTTTCCTGCTTCGAAGCCTTCGATGCCCCCTGGAAGCCCATCGTCACCCAGGGCTATTTCCCCGGTGACGATCATGTCCAGGAGTCCTATTGGGGGGTTTATACCTTCGATGGAAAACCAAAGCCGGTTGTCAACGCCATTCGATCAATCCGGAGGGAACGGTAGTACTTCAATGGGCGGATCATCCGATCCGAATTTTTTCAGACAAATCTCCCCGTTTTTCATCTCTGCATACGTAAAATACCGGATCCAGTCGCCCGTATTGCAATATATTCTGCCGTTCCAGGATCGCATCTCCGGAAAATGGGTGTGCCCGAACACAACGACATCATACGCTTTCAACATACTTCTGGCGATTTTCCGATATGCCGTCAGCTCGCTTTCGAGCGGACGCATGCCGGCCTGCTCTCTGCTGGTTCGTGAACACCATTCCGCGAGGGGAACCCCCCAATCGGGGTGGATCAGTTTATACACTTTCTGGCACAGGGGGTTGCGCAGAATTTTTTTCAGCACCCGGTAGCCGTGATCGGACGGCATCAGCCCGTCTCCATGGCTCAAATAAAGCGATTTTCCCTGTAAATTCAGATTTAAACAGCCTGAAGGATGGATGGCCATCCCGATTTTTTCCGAGAGAAATTCCCCTAGTGCAAAATCATGATTTCCCGCGATATAATGAATCTCGACACCGTGTTTGATCAGCCGCCTGAATTCGTAGAGAATATGAAAATAATCCGGCCGAACGGCATGGGCATATTCGATCCAGAAATCGAACAGATCCCCCATGATAAACAACCGGCCCGCTTTATGGGTAATATCTTCCAAAAAATCAATGACTTTAGCTTCTCTCTTTTGGGGTTCCAGAGCATTTACCCCCAGATGGGCATCTGAAATGAAATAGGCAGTTTCTTGTGTCATATCTCACCCTGTAAAAATTTGGGCGATTTCCAGTAAAAAACACCGTATTCTACAGAACTTTCAGAACTGGAAATCACCTTATAATCATTATGGATTGATATAACACAGAAATCGCCGCTACGGCACATATTTTTCGAAAAAATCGTCGTCGGACTCCATCACCTGAATGTCCTCATCCGACAAATCGACAAAATTCATTCCTTCAGGGGACGCCGGGAAATCAGCAGACACAAGCGCATCCACTGCAATCCTTCCCGTGGTGATCCATCTCGGCTTGGATGTGCTGATCAACTGCCACAGGCCAGTTGCTGCATAACGCACATACACACGATTGGACCAGATGCCGACCAGGTCATCCCGACCGTCGCTGTCTAAATCTCCAGAAGCCAGTTGCTCGGCCGGTGTCGTTATCTTGAACCAGCCCTTGGTGGCAGAATTCCGGTACCAGGTGCCGTTGCCGTAGCTGCCGACAATATCCGCCCGGCTGTCACCGGTCATGTCCCCGACCGTGATCCAGAGTGGGATCGCTGCATCGATTTTCTGCCAGGAGGCATTTGCACTGTATCGAACCCACAACCCATCAGTCCATACTCCCGCCAGATCATCCCGTGTTCCGCCGATATTTCCGGCAGCCAGTTGATTGGCCGCAGAACAGAGCCAAAACCAGTTACCGGTTGCCGAATCCCGGTAATACACCCCGCTGTTCCGCCAACTGCCGACGACATCATCTCTGCCGTCATTGTTCAAATCTCCGGCAGCGATCCATATCGGCAGGCTTGTACTCATCCGAATCCATAGCCCATTGGTGGACTGCCGCACATACAGGCCGGAGGACCATACACCGATCAAGTCGTCGATACTGTCCGTATCCACTCTGCCTGCTGCAATCATCCATGCATTGGATGTCGATGCCAATCGCGTCCACTTGTTCGTGGCGTTGTCCCAGGCCCAGACCCCGTCGGTCCATGCACCTAAAACCTTCGTGGAAGGTTGAGCGGATGCGCCGGCCTGTGTTATGGTAACATCCTTTGGACTGCCTGTGGCACCTGTTGCCGTTACCCGAATCGTTCCGGTTCGTGTGGATGTGCCGGCATTGGCATTGAATGCACAGGTGATGGTTCCTGCATTGGTTCCGCTCGATCCGGATTTGATCGACAGCCAGCTGCTTGCGGATGTAACAGCGGCTGTCCACTGCATCGTTCCGGTTCCGGTGTTTGAAACCCCGAAAGTGGTCGTGCCGGCATCTTTGGCCACATCTCTATTGGAAGGCGTTACAGAAAGTTCGTTCGTTCCCGGTTGAACCACCGTAATAGCCGTGTCCGCCAGCACATAATGCTCGTCTTTATTTTTGACAACGATGCGAACACCCACCGACCGGGGCAACTGGTTATAAATGCTGCTGTAGATTTGGGGATAAACGGTTCCGCTATAAACACCGCTACTGCCGGTCAGTGGATTGATGTAGATGAGAGGCTCATAAATCTGACCATAAGGAGACTCCCGTCCATCCACCAGAGTGGACATCTGCACCGACACAATATTTTCCACCCCTTTGGGGTCGCTGACCTGAACGGTGATGGGGATCGGAGTCGTATCGCCAAACACGAGCTGAGACTGGCCGAAACTAATGGATACGATATCCGGCGCCGGTGCCGTAATGGCAGGAGCCATGTCGATACGGTGCATATAGGAAACCCCGGCATTTCCCCCTCCCATGAAATAATATCGGTTGTCGGATGTGATATCGGTGACACTGCTGTTACCGATGGATGACGATTCCGGAAACCGGGCGGAATGGGTGTCCCGCATATCGCCGGTGGCGATGATCCGTCGGGTGGCCTTATATCCTCCCGAAGTCCACCGGGCAACGGTCCCATCCGGAGACAGGGCTGGGAACTGCATGGTATCCAGACCATCGACCAGTTGAAACAGCAGGGTCTTCTCACCGGTATTCAGATTCAAAAGATGTATTTCAGGCCGGCTGCCGGTATCCTGGAAATTATAGAGTACCTTGCTGCCGTCCGCACTCATAATATGGCAGTACTGGAGAGAAGTGGCCGAATTATCCCAGATCATATAATGCGATTCATTGGGCATCGGCTGAAGGGGATCGGTCTCCCACATGACTTTGAGATTGTCATGATAGTAATCGGGATAATAGGTCAGCAGCAACCTGCCGCCGATGCGGGCTGCATCCAGAAATCGAAGATCATAATGGGCTGTTTTCGGTGGTGTGAGTGATGCCGCATCCACCACCGGCGTCAAGGCATTGCTTCCCACAACGGTGGACACCAGGCCATAATGATCGACCGTATCTACTTTCCAGGAATGAATCAGATAGATGACGGTTCCGTCACTGTTCAGACTGTAATTTCTCTTGCTCGGCGCCCAGAAAGCATCCGGTTTGTAGGCTGGGTGAATATCATACGGAGACGTCGTGTCGAAGTAATAGATGTTGCCATTTCCGTAATCCCAGCAAAAAAGCCGGGAGCCGTCCTCGTTCAGTTGCGGGGTGCCGACCGACACACCTGCCGGAAGATTGTCCGTCAAGTCCGTCAGCCCGGTGCCGTCGCTGTTCATGACGTAAATATGCATGTCGCTGTAAATATTCAGCTTGACGGTGAACCCCACTTTGGAACCGTCGGCACTTACCGTGATAAATTCGGGATACCGGGGCGTCGTTGGCAATCCACTCGGCCACCCCTGGACATCGCTTTCCCGGAGAACCCTGACCATGGTCTGTTTGTATTGTATGGTTGCAGCGTAATCGGCGGCAAGAGACTGCCCTGCATACAGCAAGAAAATGGCCGATATAAAAAATAACCTAAGAATGGCAATTCGCTTTTTCATTGTGACCTCCCTGACTGAAGTTTCACGCATGAATTCTTTGAACGGTCATGTTTGTAAGTAATATTATCCGTTTCCATTCCCGACGGCCTTACATATTTACACAATTCATTCCATTTTTCAGCTTACCCTCCACACATGAACGACCGGTCTGGCCTGATCCGCAAAAAGTTCCAGCACATACAGCAGGCCATGGGTGCGATCGAACGCAGCATCCCCGATGATATACCGCCGCTGTTCCCCGGAACCCAGCTCGTTCAGTTCGATTCCGGACGGATTCAAATACAATCGGTTATGAATGCTCAGATACGCGTAAGGCTGGGGCTCCCAGGATTCCAGCTCTCCAGCCGCAACCTTGGCCATATCCGCAGGATCATAGAGAATCATGCGTGATTCCCAGCGGGTGGTCCACCAGCCGCGCTCCGATGTATGATTCGTACATTCGGTCAGATCGCTTTGCGGACAGGGTTGGCCGTTCGCCATGCGGCAAAGCGTAAACTGCCCGATCAGATCGGCGTCAACACAGGGATACTGAGCCCCCGATGGATTGAGATATCCATACCAGTATTTGGTGCCGACACTCTTGTTGCCGGCAAACAGCACGCCGGTTTTACCGGATGATGTGGTGATCCATTGCCCGCCCGACCATTCATCCGGATGCTGATATCCCTGAAGCGACTTTTCGATATTTTCGGTATTGGTTGATTTTTCATACAGCAACAGTGTTTTTTCTTGAAGATGCGTGCCGGAAGGGGCCGGGGTTCCGGATGAATCGATCCAGGGACGATAGGCAAACAGGGCTGGCCCCATGCCCGACCATCCGCCGTCTTTGAACCGACCTGTTCCCAGATATCTGCCGCCGACATGGGCATCCGCCCAGGCGGATGGAATTTCGAAGATGTAATCATTGACGCTGTAAACGGACTGATTGCCGATAAACCACGTTCCTTTCATATTCGGTGTGGATAAGGTCGGGCTGAACCAGGCATGGGATGCAGTGGTTTCATCCTGAATATTCTGCCCCCACGACAGATGAATCCTGGGGCCGGTTGCCTGATGATTCAAATAAGCCATCCCCACCCGTGGGATTTCATCCAGATTGGTAAAAAAACCATTGGCCACATTCTGAAAATTCTGGATGAACGCCGCCTGATTCAGATCGCGGACCTGGGCCTGAATGGTGGGGACGGGGATAGTGACTTCGGCCACTTGATTACCATCCGGCAAATCGCCATAGGGCATCCGATTATGACCCATGATAAACAGCGACCCGGAAAATCCATCCTCTGGGCCGGATGGGTCTCCGGCCGGATTGAACGTCATGGCCCCCCCACCGTATTCGAATGTTTTGGGACGTTCCCCCTCATCGAGCAGGCGGAATGCACCGACATAACTGAAGTCGCCGGGCTGAATCAAATTGCCGGCGGCGGTGTTTACCATAAAATTCAGGGCTGTACTCCAAGGGCCGTAGCCATAGTCGTTCCATGTTTGAATCCACCATGTGTGATTGCCGTTGGACAAAGTATTGGTCGGCGTCACCGTGCATTGCCCGGTTCCGGCCGCGCAACCGGCCTGGGCGGCCGTATACCAGATTTTGACTTTGGCACCCGCCGGATCATTGACCCACAGATAATACCAGGTGGCATTGGATACTGCATTCCAGACGTAAGACGGCTTGCTAGTCGCAATGGTTCCCTTGGGTGAAACCAGGGTGGCGGCATCGGGTTTGGTTCCAAGTCTGACCGTAAAATTCATGGTACTGCTCCAGGGACCGTATCCATAACTGTTCCAGGTCTGTATCCACCATTGGCCGCTTCCAGTGGCCAGTGATGTGGACGGTGTCACCGTACACGTACCCGCACCCGAGGCACAGCCAGCTTCGGCTGCCGTGAACCATTTCTTGATTTTGTTTCCCGTGGCATCATTCACCCAAAGATAATAATAGGATGAATTCGTTACCGCATTCCAGGCATAGGCGGGTTTGTTCGTTGCAATGGTGCCGGTGGGCGAAATCAGGACGGCCTTTCCCGGCGGATTGTCGATGCCGGACTGCCAGCGGTGATAAAAGACATTGAGCAGGGGCAGAAATTCGGCGGTCGCTTTCCGATGGCCGGCAGTACCGGGATGGCTGTCACCACTGGGATATGCCGGAAAATTGTTGTTCACGCTCTGGATATGCTGAACCGCGCCGTTCCACCAGCGATGGTGATTTCCGGTGGCTTGGCCGACATCGTTGATTTCCGGACTGCCGCCGTTGCTGGTCAGAACATTGTAGTAATCGAACACCGCCACATTCGAATGGGCATAACCGGTCAACCAGTTGTTGACCAGCCAGTTGTTGAAGGCCCGGGCATTGGCGGCACGGGCTGCAGGCGTCTGGGCATCTTCGGGATATTCACTCTCATTCAACGGCGGCGCCGTGATGACAACGAAGAGTTTATCCTGCCGGGTTGCAAAATACGTCAGCAGTCTGTTGTAGACGGCTTTGGCATTGGCGACCGAATATTCCCAGTCGTTGGGCTCGGCATACGCCGGATCGGTTGGATTGCCGGTAAGGTTGGAGTTGGGAAAACAGGACTTGAAGAGAACGATCCGGTTCAACCCGCCTGGATCGGTCGCCATTCGGGTCCATGCACCAAATTCCTGAATATTCTGACCGGTTTCGGCATAGAGGGCGGTCAGGATGGCAGTGTGATTGGCACCGGTGAACCACTCCGGCCAGTTGACGATATCCGTCCGGTCGCCGATCCCGTCGGGCCCCCAGCCGTAATTGGTGGCGCTGACATAATAATTGTTGTTCATCAGTGCCTTGCCCAGTTCTCCATATGGTGAGCTGTCATTGGCATCGGCCAGCCAGTTGCCGCCCGTGGAATGATGAATGAAGATCAGCTTGACGGGGGATGTCGGCGGGTTGGGATTGTCCGCCGCGGTGACATCACCGATCGTTGGAGCAACACCCAGCCAACTCCAGACAAAAGAAAGGAGTACCAGATGTCTTATCCGTCTGTATAGCGTGGCAGCCAGTTTTCTTTTCATCGAAACACCTCCTTTTCATATTCGATTGTTGTATAAGCGCTCTTACTATGTTTGAAAAGATACCGTATCAGAGCGGATTTCAGGTCTTTTTGAATGCGGAAGTTTCATTTGGTTCTGCCCACGGTAATCCAGGTGGGCTTGGACGAGGTGATTTTATACCACTGATTGGATACGGCATAGCGAATCCAGACACCGTCGGGCCATACACCGATCAGATCGTCGCGACCATCGCCGTTTACATCCCCCGTTGTTAGTTGCAAGGCGGAAGACGTCAATTTCACCCATGCAGCCGTCGCCGAATTCCAGTACCAAGTGCCGGTGGTATAACTGCCGACGATATCCGCCCGGCCGTTTCCGGTCATGTCACCGGCGGTAATCCATACGGGAATTTTCGGATCGATTTTCTGCCAGGCAGCGGTCGCACTGAAATGCACCCACAGACCGGAATCCCAGACACCGATCAGATCATCCTGCGTACCACCGATATTCCCGGCGGCTATCTGTCTGGCGGGTGTTGTTATGTTCATCCAATTTCCGGTGGAGGAATCCCGATAAAACACCCCATTATTTTTCCAACTGCCGATTACATCATCCCGTCCATCATGATTCATATCTCCCGCAGTCATCCAGACCGGTCGGTTCGATGTCAATTTCACCCATTGCCCGGTTTCCACATCATGAATCCACAATCCGGATGACCACACTCCGATCAGATCGTCCCTGCCATCCCCATCCACATCACCTGCGGCTATCATGGTAGCCGAGGCGGTGTTTGCCATCTTGCTCCATTGATTTGCCGATGGATTCCAAATCCAGACACCATCGGGCCAGGCCCCCCAGAAACGGCTGATGAACGACCCGACATATTCATATGCCCCCCGATCGACGCTTTTTCCGAAAGGACGGGCATTCCCGTTCAGATCATCGGCGGGGATCAGTCCACCGAGACTTCCCACGGCAATGCCGTTGTCGATGGCCGGACTTTCCGGCATCAAGCGCCCGTCAAAGGTATCCAGGGCAGCCTCTTTGACCAGAGGGTCCTGTAAGATGTCTTGACTGCCTTGGATATAACTTCCTGTTTTTCCATTATAAAGCACATTATAATCGAAATCGGTCCGATAGAACCCCTCCCGGTCCATCCACAGATAACAGCTCTGGTCATCGGAAGCGCCGAATTCCGGGCTTCCCATAAAAATGTCATTTTCCAAAATGAGATGCTCGGTTCCATCGCAGGTTTCGTCATCACACTGAAAAACGGCCAGGCAGTCTCCCTGCCCAGCCAGGGTGCTGTTGACCACCGAAACAGTGTTGCCCCGCCGGACACTCAATGAAAAGGAGTTCCCTGCCGCGCGGCAGTTGTCCACCCCATAGGTAAAGGATTTGCCTTCGAAGAAACCGCAGTTGCCGACGACAACGGTGTTTTCAATTTTTGTCGGGCCGTTGGTTTTGATCTGATTTCCAGCATTTCCATATGCCTGGGTCCGCCGGATATCGATGCTGCTGTTGCTCTCGCGGGCATACAGCAGATCGAGTCCGTCCGAGGTGTTGTAGCGGAAAATGGAATCTTCGATGATCCAATGGCCGCCGGTCAACCCGGTTCCCACCCCGTCGCCGTAGCCGCCAGCGCTCTGTCCCCAGCAGGCATACGGAGCCTTCTCCGGATACGTTTCCCCGCAACCGTTCCACTCGACGAGCCATTTCCGGAAGATCAGATCCCCACTGTTGGAATCGAGTCCATCGATATCGCCGTCCCAACCGGACCAGCCGTTCCCGGCGATGCGCACATCCTCTACGGTCCAGTTCGAAAGACGGCCAGCACTGACGCCGCCGCCGGCCAATCCGTGAATGTTGAGATGCCGCAGTGTGACGTTGCTCGAATCGGCGGCAGCCAGACCAATGGCCGCCCAGTCTCCGAAAGGATAGGCATCCCGCTGACAGCGGACCGCCACGTCGGCATGACTTTCGACACATCCTGAATGATCGGTGATGTCAAGACATTCCACCCGCACATTCGAAGAACCGGTCAGGTCGATGATATGCCAGGGCCGCTGCGTTCCCCAGAGACTCGGTGCATTTGTGTAGCTCCCATTACACCCAGTGCCCGACAATACCGTGGGATGGCTCGAATCGGTACCCGATGGAAGCGGGGGCAGCATGCAGTCATATGCCGAATCGGCAGCGCACCATCCGGTGTTCGGCGCACCATACCCCATTGGATAGCTTCCGGAATTCAGGATCAGCGTATCGCCTCCCTGAATTTTCCATTGTCCGGATTCTGTCAGCGCCCAGAAGGGGTGAGACCAGGCACAAACCTGCCCGGTGCCGGTGCCGGGATAGGGGGTATCGGCACTGCCGGTGCATTGTGCAGCGGTGCCACCGTCAGGCCGGACATAATGAATGGCTGCATCGGAGCAAGGCAGTAAAAGGAATGTACTGAAGAAAAATAGAACAATCGATGAAAAAAAGAACCGTTTCATTGTCCGGACTCCTTCCTCGCTTCATTCAGCAGAGCGACTTAGGTGAATGCCCACAGAGGTGATTGAGTTGGGTGGATCGGTTTCTTTCGATGTTTCAGTCGGTTCTGGCGGTAGGCGGATTTTATCTGATTGGAATCAGCAACCAACTGGATATTCCGGACTTTGTCAACATACCGGATTGTTTTTGATAGCATTCGATCCTGTTGCAGTCAAGAACATTTGGGAACAATCTGCACTCTTGAAACCCCCACCTTGGCCCTCCGCCGCTGGGGGAGTTTGATGCAAACGCAGATTGTAACGACTCGTAGTATATCACTGGAAGAGCGTAACTATTTGTAAACACGATATCTCCCCCCTTCCAGACCTCCCCCCGCCGAGGGGTGGTCTGGAAGGATTACGAAGAAGAACAGATAAAGCCCAACAAACAGAAGACATGATTATTTGTTCTGATCAAAAAGGTCCTTGTTCGATGCCCGCATATCCCGCTTCAGGATTTTTCCGGTGGGAGTTTTGGGAAGCGCATCC
>CAYQKZ010000034.1:0-16037 GCA_964418135.1 uncultured Desulfobacterales bacterium | reverse complement strand
CCCGGGGCGACACACCTTATGTGACCCGGCACGGATTCGGCTATACCGTGTTCGAACACACGGAACGAGGCATCCGCTCCGAGGCATGGGTGTATGTGGCCACGGATGCGCCCGTCAAGTTTACGGTTCTCAAGGTATTCAACCAATCCGGCAGACGCCGGCGACTTTCCGCGAGCGGTTTTGTGGCGTGGGTGCTGGGGGATATGCGGCCCAGGACAGTGATGCACATTGTCACCAGGGTGGATCCGCAAAGTGGTGCTATCGTAGCGGGCAATCCCTACCATGCAGAATTCGGCAGTCGGATGGCCTTTTTCAATGTGGATCATGCCACCCGAACCATCAGCGCCGATCGGACCGAGTTCATCGGCCGTAATGGCACCCTGGCCAGACCCGCTGTCATGACCCGGACGCATCTTTCCGGAAGAGTCGGGGCTGCCCTCGATCCCTGCGCGGCGATGCACGTGGCCTTCGATCTTGACGATGGGGAAGAGCGGGAAATTGTCTTCACGCTCGGTGCCGGGCAAGACCGTGAGGATGCGGCAGAATTGGCGCGCCGTTTCCGTGACTCTGCCGCCGCCCGAAAATCTCTTGAGTCGGTATGGAATTACTGGCGTCATACACTCGCTGCCGTTCAGGTGGAAACACCCGACCCGTCCGTGAATTTTCTGGCCAATGGCTGGCTGTTGTATCAGACAATTGCCTGTCGGTTCTGGGGCCGGAGTGGATACTACCAGTCCGGGGGCGCCTTTGGATTCCGGGATCAGTTGCAGGATGCGATGAGTCTCGTTTATGCTGCGCCGCACCTCGTGCGCGAGCACTTGCTTCGCTGCGCGGGTCGCCAGTTTTCCGAAGGCGATGTTCAGCATTGGTGGCATCCGCCCATGGGCCGGGGGGTGCGCACGCACTGTTCCGATGATTTCCTCTGGCTTCCGCTGGCTACGTGCCGTTACGTTCAAAGTACCGGTGATACGGGGGTCCTGGAAGAATTGATTCCATTTATCCAGGGGCGTCCGGTCAACCCCGAGGAAGACTCCTACTATGATCTTCCGATCCAATCGGGAGAAACGGTCAGCCTGTACGATCATTGTGTGAGGGCAATCCGGAGAGGATTGGCATTCGGCGAACACGGCCTTCACCTGATCGGCTCCGGCGACTGGAACGACGGCATGAACCTGGTGGGTCAGGAAGGCAAGGGCGAAAGTGTCTGGCTGGCGTTTTTTCAATGTGATGTGCTGACCCGGTTCTCTGAAATGGCGCAGCTTTGCGGAGATACGGACTTCAGCGAACAATGCCGGAGCGAGGTCGAAAGACTTGGCCGGAGTATCGAAGAACACGGCTGGAACGGTGAATGGTACCTGCGGGCTTTTTTCGATGACGGCACGCCGTTGGGTTCGGCGGAGAGCCCGGAATGCCGGATTGACGCCATCGCGCAAAGCTGGTCCGTGCTTTCAGGCGCGGGAGACGCCGGGCATTCGCAAATGGCAATGGATGCGGTGGATAAATATCTGGTTCGCCGGGACGACGCCCTGATTCAACTCCTGGATCCGCCTTTCGATAAATCCAGTCTGAATCCGGGCTACATCAAGGGCTATGTTCCCGGTGTGCGGGAAAACGGCGGACAGTACACCCACAGCGCAATCTGGGCGGCCATGGCCTTTGCCGCATTGGGAGACCGCCGCCGCACGTGGGAGCTTCTTTCGATGATCAACCCCGTCAATCACGGGCAAACTGCGGCGCGAATGGAAAGGTATAAAGTCGAGCCCTATGTGGTCGCTGCGGACGTTTATGCCGTTCCGCCGCATACGGGACGGGGCGGATGGACATGGTACACGGGATCGGCTGCCTGGATGTACCGCCTCATCGTGGAGTCATTCCTGGGTCTGAAGCTGGAAACGGACAAATTGTCTTTTGCGCCCTGCCTTCCCGCCCATTGGGATGGGTTCACCCTGCACTACCGATTTCGGGAAACCATTTACCATATCCGGGTCAAGCAAAGACAGACGGGCAAAAAAGAGGCATTGATGGTTATCGTGGATGGCGTGAGGCAGTCGGGAAAGGTCATCGCGCTGGTCGATGATGGTCGTGATCACGACGTGGAAGTGGTTGCACAAGATAACTCACATGAAAAAATGATCATATAGACATTCAGAAATTAGAAAAAACCCTTTTTTGAAAAGATTTATTTAATTTGATGAGCCAATGAAAATAAAAGACTTATGAAAAGTTGCACATCGCGTTATTTTGTGTTTTTCTTTATCCTGTCTATCCTGTATATCCATGTAAAATATTTTATTGGAATCAGGGCCGATTGAATGAGTTTGTCTGAATATCCGTTAGAAGCCGGATGCAACATTCAGGAAAGGCAAATCAAGATGAAAAGAATCAAAATGATGGTAGGCGGCGGAATCTTTTTGGCTGCCGTGTTTTCCGGATGGTGGTTTTTCGGCTGCACCGAACGCGGCACGACCGGGTCGGTCAGCACGCAATTCCGCTGGCTGGGGCCCAACGACAAGATTGTGATCGATGCGTTTGACGATCCCAAAGTCCAGGGGGTTGCCTGTCATATCGCCCGTGCGGAAACCGGGGGGATCAAAGGGCAACTGGGGGTAGCCGAGGATACCAGCGACGCCAGCATTGCCTGTCGTCAAATCGGTCCGCTCAAGATTGTGGGGGAACTCAAGGACGGTGAGCGCGTCTTTGACGAGCGACGCAGCCTCGTGTTCAAGAAGCTTCAGGTCGTGCGTTTCTTCGATCGGGAGCGCAATGTACTGGTATATGTGGCTTACAGCGATCGGTTGATTGCCGGCAGCCCCAAGAACAGTATCAGCACGGTACCGATCATGGGCTGGCCGGCACCGTGATCTGATCAGGTGATTTCCGGCAATGAGCATACCATGATGACGTATCCAAACGTTGCCCGTTGACCGTTCACCGTTAACGGGCAACGGTGTTTTTTATGGTCTTGGTTATTGAAAATTGCCGGAAGTTGTTTACTGGAAGGCTGGCTGATACAGCTCCTGATCGATGAGATCGGCATCTTCTGCATTGAATTGGAGCAGCCTGTGCAGATGAAAAAAACCATCTTCCGTCAGTGATATAAAAGCGATGGCGGTTTCGGTGGGACTCGTTCGGATCACTTTGGCGGAAGGAATATCAATCCGGTTTGCTTCATTCAATAAAATGCAGACTTCGCAGGAGGCACCTTGCTGAAAAAGCGGATCGGATGAGCACAGGATACCCGTCAGGCTGATGTTTGTGGTCGTAACCTTGACCTGACAGCCATTTACGGTGATGGTGACATCAAAATGGACGGGGACCCGTGTTCGCTTTCTTCTGTTGGCATCCATGAACATTTTCCTTGAAGACTGTTTACGGCATTGCATGAGGCATTTTCTTACCATTTCTAATATTACTGTAATCTGGTGAAGTCAATTATTTTGTTGAGACACATCCGGCAGTTCGCTCTGCAACCATAGACATTTCCTTCGGTCGAACACAAAAATCCGTTGACGAGAGTGTTTCTTCACGTTAAGCATGATCCTGACAAGTATCAATAAACGGCCATGAACAAGGATTCATACACCGCATACATGAAAATGCCAATAATCTTTCATACTGATTACTGATTACTGATTACTGATTACTGATTACTGATAGCTTTTTTACGGTAAGGAAATTCAAGATGATCCGCTTTATCCATGCAGCAGACGCTCATATCGACAGCCCGCTCAAAGGCCTCGAAGCGCACGAAGGGGCACCTGTCGATATCCTTCGCGGCGCCACCCGACGGGCTTTCGAAAATCTGATTCAATTGGCTCTGGATGTCAATATTGATTTTCTGCTGCTTGCCGGAGATATTTATGACGGAGACTGGAAAGACTACAGTTCGGGGCTGTTTTTCCGCCGGCAGATGGTCCGTCTGAAAGACCGGGGCATTCCGGTCTATCTGATTGCGGGCAACCATGATGCCGGCTCGGTGATTTCCAGAAAACTGACGCTTCCAGACAATGTCCACGTTTTTTCAACCCGGACTGCCGAGTCCAGAGAAATTCCCAACAACCCCGTCGTGATTCATGGCCGTGGATTTCCCCATCGGGCCGTTCCGGAAAATATGGTGCCGGACTTTCCGGCTGCCGTTGCCGGCAGATTCAATATCGGTATGCTCCACACCAGTTTGACCGGGCGTGCCGGTCACGATACCTATGCGCCTTGCTCGGAAGTCGATCTTTGCCGGAAAGGTTATGACTACTGGGCGCTGGGGCATGTTCATCAACCGGAGGTGATCCGTAGGGATCCCTGGATCGTGTTTGCGGGAAATTGTCAGGGAAGAGATGTCCGGGAAACCGGACCGCGTGGTTGCCGGCTTGTCACGGTGAATGATTCCCTGGAAGTGGCGGATGCAACATGGCACGAACTGGATGTCGTTCGGTGGCAGGTACTCGATATCGATCTGACCGCGGTCGAAACGGAATCCGATGCCCTCGATCGGGTTTCACAGGCAATGAGCCGCGCGGTTCGGGAGGCCTCCGGCCGAATGCTGGCAGTCCGGATCATTTTTTCCGGCGCCACGTTCCTGCATGGCCCGCTGCATCGGGATTTCAAACGCTGGCAGGCCGAGCTTCTGGCCGGGGCGCAGGATCAGGGGCAGGATGCAATCTGGATCGAGCGCATTCTGGTATCTACCTCTCCCATGTATGATCTGGCGCATCTGGCCGAGCGGGACGCCCTGACCCGAATCGTGCTGGAGACCTTGGAACGAGTCCGAATCGAACCCGAAAAATTTCCAAGCGAAATCAAGGATATGCTGGCCATCCTTCCGGGGGATGTGCGCAGCGGTGTGGAATCCGACTGGTTGGGATCCGGCGGGGATGTTGTTCTGGAAGATGTCCGGGCCATCATTCTGGACGCTCTGGGAACCAAAGGAGGGGCGCATGCGATTTGATCGACTGCATATTCCGGCCTTTGGGCCGTTTACCAATCTCGATATCGTATTTCCAGAACGCGCCGGAGATATGCATGTCATCTACGGCCCCAACGAGGCGGGAAAAAGTTCGCTGCTGCGTGCCTTTCGGGATCTGCTTTTTGGCATTCACAGTCAGTCTTCCGATAATTTCATTCATGAATACAAAGATTTGCGAATTTATGGTGAAATTGGCAACCGGAATGGAGACAAGCTGTCCTTTCAGCGTCGTAAGGGTAACAAAAGCACCCTCCTGGATGCCGGGGGAAATACGCTGCCCGATACGGCGTTGATTTCTTTTCTGGGCAGTGTGGATTTGTCCTATTTTTCAGCGATGTTCGGTCTCGGGGCCAGGGAACTGCGAGAAGGTGCCGAGCAGTTGCTCCGGGGGCAGGGGGATATCGGTGAGGCCCTGTTTTCGGCCAGCATGGGCGGTACCCCCGTTCAACTGGTTCTGGCGGCGTTGACGGAAGAATCGGACCGTCTTTTCAAGGGTCGTGCTTCAGTCAATGTGTCGATTCGTCCGGGGGTTGCCCGACATCGGGATATGCTGCGTCAAAGCCGGGATGCCGCCATTGGTCCGGAAGTCTGGGAGAAGATTGAGCGGGAACTGGCAGCCGCAGAAGCCCGCAAGACCGAGCTGGAAGAAGTGATTCTGGAGTTCGGTCGGGATCTGGAGTGGGTGACCCGGTGCGAAGATGCGCTGCCAATAGTGGGCCGGTTGACCGAGGAAATACGAAAACTGTCTGAACTATCCGGGTTGCCGGGGTTATCCGGTGATTTTGTCGAGCGGGCCCGATCCGTTCGGAAAACGGTCGATGATGCCCATGCGGCAATTCTTCGTCTGACGGCGCAGATTACCAAACTGGAAACTCAGGCGGCAGAATGCCGATTTTCACCTGCCTTGTTGGCGGAGTCTGATGCACTGGATCGTCTGCATCAGGATTTGCGTGTTTATGGGGATCGAAAAAATGCCCTGATCCAACTGGAAATGGAGCTGGCCGGGCTCGAAACAGTGCTGATATCCGGGATGCGGAAGCTGTCTGTGACCGGTGGTTTTTCTGAACTTGAAGCCCTGCGGCTGAACAGTGCCGTCCGACTGGCCAGCGAGGAAGCCGCTGATGCCCTGCAAAAAGCGGAAAAAGATTATGAGCGCATTACGGAAAAGACGGAAGATATCCGAAAACAGATCGAAACAAGGGAATTGGAGCTGAAAGATATTCCGGAGACCGATCTGACCCGGCTGCGGGATGCATTGGCGGTAGCGGCCGGGGCCACCGATGCGGCCAAAACGGTATCAGCCGCAGAATCCGACGTGGTCCGCCTGAGCCAGGAAACCCAGGATCGACATCACCGGTTGACCGGTGCGCCGGCGGACCCGGATCGAACCGCCGGTCTTGCGATACCATCCAAATCCACCATTCGTCGATTTGGACAGGAAATGGACGGCATTCAGCGGGAAATCCAGGCGGAGACATCCAGAGTCCGGGAAGGAAAAAAACGGATCGAATCGATCCAGGCCGAGCTGAAACGGCTGGAGCGCCGCGGTGAATTGCCGACCGAAGCGGCACTGGCACAGGCCAGATGTCACCGGGATCATGGCTGGCAGGTGGTGCTGGCGGCGTGGAAGGGATCTGGGCCTTTGGAAGAATTCGTTCCGGGCAAGCCTTTGGAGGAATCGTTTCCCGAGGCCATGGTACGGGCCGATCGCATTGCGGATCAGCTCCGGGAAGAGGCGGAAGCTGTGGCTCAGGCAGAGGAAAAACGGTTTCAGATATTCCAGTCTGAAAAACAGAATCAGGAAACGGAAGCCGCGATGCGGGGTTTTCAGGATAAACTGGCGGCCGTTCAGATCGAATGGGAGTCTCTCTGGCAGCCCTGCGGCATGACACCCCGCACTCCGGCGGAAATGGACGAGTGGCGGGACAACTGGCACGAGTTCAAAGGGTTGCTGCGTCAGCTGCGGGCTGCCGAACAATCTCTCGATCGAAAAAAAGAGTTGATGCAGCAGGCCGAAAAACAGCTTGCTGCAGCCCTTTCCGAACCCGTGGATAAAGGCTTTGCGTTGCTGTACACCAAGGGCGTCCGGCAGGTGCAAAAACAGGAGCAGTTGTCGGGTCGGCGTATTGCCGTTGTCGAACAGCTTCAGAAGATGAATACCCAGTTGGAAACGTTGTATCAAAATGGTCTGCGGGCGGGGAAAGCCTGTGAGGCGGCCGTGGAGAAATGGAAATGCCGGTGCCGGACAATCGGTCTGCCGGAGGATATTTCACCCGGTACCGGGCTGACATTGCTTCAAGAACGTGCGGAAATTCTGGCCGAATTCGATGTCTGGAAAAAATCATCCACTGCCATGCAGAAAACGCAGGAAGCCATCCGGCAGTATGAAGACGTTGTCACCGATTACGGCGCCCGTCTCGGCATCCGCGGAGATACGACCGAAGCAAGTGTATCGAGGCTGTGGGAGGCGCTGAGCGGTACACGGGAAGCCCGGACCCGTTACAATCAGTTGGCGGTGCAGATTGGTGAGGCAAAAAATGATCTGGCAGATATTCAGGCTTCTCATGCACAGGCGGTTCAGGCACTCGAATTGCTCACCCGTCTGGCCGGACTGAATACTCCTGAAACCTTGGAGCCGTTGCTGGCCGATTTGGAGTTGCGGGACCAAACCCAGTGCCGGATCGCCGGTTATCGGGATACCTTGAGCGGACTGGCCCGCGGTCGAACCGTAGACGATTTTCTGGCCCGTATCCGGGCTGAGGATATTGAAACACTGGCCCAGAGAAAAGCTGTTCTGGAGAACAGAAAAACTGAAATGGAAGCTGTGCTTCAGACTGTTCGGGATTCTCTGTCCGAACTCAGAGGCCGGAAGCAGACTCTGGAATCGGCCGGAGATGCTTCTGCGGATTATCGTCAGCAGGCTGAATCGGTGGCCGCGCGATTGAAACAGGATGCAGCCCGTTTTGTGCGTCTGCGTCTGGCCGTGTATTTCCTGCAAACTCAGATCGAGCGGTTTCGAAAGGAAAATCAGGGGCCTTTACTGGAAAAATCGGGCCAGGTTTTTCGAAACATCACACGGGGAGCGTTTGCCGGTCTGGGCGCGGATTTCAATTCGGACGATGTTCCGGTGCTGGTGGGATTACGTCCGGATCAAACAAAGGTGCCGATTTCCGGAATGAGTGATGGCTCCCGCGATCAGCTTTATCTATCCCTGCGATTGGCAGCTCTCGACCGTTATCTCGAAGCGCACGAGCCGATGCCGCTGATTCTGGATGATCTGTTGATCACGTTCGATGATGATCGGACCATGGCCATTCTGCCGCAACTGGCCGATCTGGCTCGGCGCACCCAGATTTTTCTTTTCACCCATCATGATCATCTCGTCGAACTGTGTCGTAGAACGTTGACGGAAGATGATTTTTATCTTCACCGGCTGGGAGGGTGATTCCAAATCTCAACATAATAGACGGTTGTCGGATATCAGAAAGGCATCCGCCACGGGCAAACTTCGAATTTCATGGTGATTGAAATGTCTTTTGGCATGGGACGGTCGATGATAAAAATAATCCGGATACTGATCGTTTCAGCGGTTCTGGGGGGTATTCCGCTGACCTGTTTCACCAATCGATATTACGAGAATCGGCTTGCCAGCCGGATCGAGCGGGAAACCATCACCATCTTCGACAACATCGAATCGCAATTGCAGATTTTCCGAAATACGATTCGATCCGTGGAATCTCTGATGATTATCCGCCAGGCCACCCAAACCACAGATGAAAAAAAATCGACGCAACTGGCGCTGGATACGTTGCGGACTTTCATCGATGCCGCCAGCCTGTTTGTTCTCGACAACCGGGGCATCATGGTGGAAGGCAGCGGGATGGCCACGGTGGGGGCGAATTTCCAGTTCCGGACATACTTTCAAAAAGCCATGGAAGGCCAGACCTATGTTTATCCGGCCCTGGGCGTTCACCATAAATCATTGCGCATGTTTTTCAGTTCACCGCTATCCCTACAAGAAGACGGCAGACCGTCCGGCGTGGTGGCCTTCAGCGTAGACATGCAAAAACTTGGTGTTCTGCTCCAGTCGGAATTTTCGGAAAATATTTATGGTCTGATAATGGAAAACGGTGTCGTTTTCGCTTCATCGATGGACAGTCTGAGCTACAAGGCCATTCTCCCGATTACTCAGGCCGAACTCAAGGTCATTGAAGATTCCAAGCAGTTCGTTGGTCCCAAAGTAGAACCTGCGGATTTTCTGATAACCTCCCCTGATGTGACTGTTGCGGAGAAAAATTATGTCGTATATCGCAAAAAGTTTCCAAACACGAATATCGAGCTTTTCAGTCTGATTGAGAGAGACAAAACTCTTTATGTGGCGTTCATGCTGAGCGCCTATTTCTTGTATGTTCTGATCGTGTTTCTGGTGATCGATCTGATTATCACCAATGACCGTAAGACCCGCGCCGAAAAGCAAATCATCGATCGAAATATCGAACTGGAAACATCCAACCAGAATCTGCAGCAGGAAATTCAACAACGTCTGGCAGCCGAAGCAAAGCTGGCAGAGTCCAACCGAAGGCTCCAATCGTTGAGTATTACCGATTCCCTGACCGGCCTGGCCAATCGTCGGCATTTCGATGCGGTGCTGAACCGGGAATATGTACGTCATGCCCGTTCCGGCGACGAACTGTCTTTGATCATGCTCGATATCGATCATTTCAAGGCGTATAACGATAACTACGGACACATGAACGGAGATGAATGCCTGCGACTGGTCGGTGGCGTTCTGGCCTGCAATATGCTTCGTTCAACCGATATGGCGGCACGGTATGGAGGAGAGGAGTTTATCTGTATTTTACCGGAAACTTCCCGTGTCGGAGCGCTGCTGATTGCCGAGAGAACCCGTCAGGCCATCATGTCGCTGGGCATCGATCATAAAGGGTCACCCGTTGCGGAGACCGTAACGGCCAGTCTGGGGGTTGTCACGGTACGGTGCGCCGTAGATGGCGCTTTCGAAAGCATTGTCGCCGAGGCTGATAAGATGCTGTATCGAGCCAAATCTGAAGGCCGAAACCGGGTCGTCTGCAGCCCGGCAGCCATCACAGCCGTATCAGGCAACTCACGTGAATTCCCTCATGCTGATTGAAAAACGACAGAACCTGGCTCGGCGCATCCTTTTCATTTTGTTTTCTCTTGTTCTGTCTGTCCATGATCTGTCTGCAGATGCGAGTACGGCCGTGGCCGGAAAGGTGATCGTCGTCGGCGGCAACAGCTCGTATCCGCCCTATGAATATGTGGATAAAGAAGGCAGCCCGTCCGGATTTGTCGTGGAACTGACCCGATCCATCGCCGAAGATCAGGGGTTCGGGGTGGCGATCAAACTCGGAGAGTCCTGGAGCGATATGCGGCAGGCGCTGGAAACAGGAGACATCGATGTACTTCAGGGCATTTCTTACAATGAGGAACGCGAAAAAATCATGGATTTTTCTTCCCCGCATTCGTTTGTCTCCCATTCCATTTTTGCACACAAAAAGGCCAAAGCGGTTCATTCCCTCGAAGACCTCCGCGGTCGGGACGTCATTTTGCTGGGCAGCGGGATCATGCATGATTACTTTGCAAATACAGGGTTGCCGGCAGACATCGTTCCGGTCCCGACGATTGCGGAAGCACTCCGTCAGCTTTCCACCGGACGGTACGATTATTCCGTGCTGGCCACCCTTCCGGCGATGCATACCTTGTCGAATCTGGGCATCAAGGATGTCAAAATCGTCGCCAAAGGCATTGATACCAAAAAATACTGTTATGCAGTCAAAAAAGGAAACCATGCCGTATTGGCGGGCTTCACCGACGGCATCGCCCGGATGAAGCAGTCCGGCCGATTTCAGCAGCTCCAGGAAAAATGGCTGCCGACATCCGAGATCGACCCGCTCATAACCCGATATGCGCTGGTCGGGCTGATCGTTCTATCGTCGGGGCTGGTGATATCCTTGGTCTTTTCGCGGTCGCTCAAACGACAGGTCGCCATTCGAACGGCTGCACTCGAACGTGAGGTGGAAAAGCGGAAACATGCGGCCGAAGAATTGAAACGTCGGCAGCAGCAGCTGGTGCAGGCGGATAAAATGGCGGCGCTGGGGATTCTGGTATCCGGCATGGCGCATGAAATCAACAATCCAACGGGGTTGATCCTTCTGAACCTTCCCACTCTGACGCGGGCTGTGGCCGACATCACCCCGGTTCTGGTATCCCATTATCAGGAACATGGTGATTTTATGGTCGCAGGACTGCCTTATTCCGAGATGCGGCATGAAGTGCCGGCCATGCTCGATGAAATGCAAGAGGCAGCCTTACGCATCAAGCGCATCGTGGAAGACCTGAAACATTTTTCACAGCGCAGTGACGCCCGATTCGATGGAGAAATCGATATCAACCGCGTGGTGAAAACCGCGATGCGCCTGGTAGAAAACGCTCTGAAAAAAGCCACGAAACATTATTCGCTTCAGCTTGCGGAACCACTTGCCGGAATCCGGGGCAATTCGCAGAGACTGGAGCAAGTCGCGGTGAATCTTATCCTGAATGCGGCCCAGGCACTTCCGGGTCCGGACAAAGGAATATGGATTACGACATCATATCAGCCGGAATCGAAATCCGTGTGCATTCAGGTTCGGGATGAAGGCATCGGGATTCCCGCCGATCATATGCGGCGGCTGACGGATCCGTTTTTCACAACGAAACGGGAAACCGGGGGAACCGGCCTTGGGCTGTCGATCTCGGACGGAATTGTCCGAGAACACGGTGGAATCATGGAGTTCGAATCCGATCCCGGAAAGGGGACAACGGTAACGGTGCGGATACCGGCATTGGAGGAACCGGCATGACGGAAACGCCTTCTTATCCATCCTTTGGCATATTGATTGTGGACGATGAGCCGGCATGGCTTCGTTCCATGCGGATTTCGCTGGCGCGCATCGCCGATATCACGAACGTGATGACCTGTCAGGACGGCAGAGAAGTCATGGGCCTGCTGCAAAAACACGATATCGGCATTGTCCTGCTCGATCTGACCATGCCGAATCTGTCCGGCGAAGCTGTTTTGCAACAAATCTGCGAACAGGTTCCCGATGTGATCGTCATCGTGGTCAGTGGATTGAATCAGATCGACACCGCTGTCCGGTGCATGAAACAGGGGGCGTTCGACTATTTGGTCAAAACATACGATGCCGACCGTATCATGACGGTGATCCTGCATGCCATCCGAATGATCGAGATGCAGCGGGAACATCGTGAAATCAGCAACCGGTTTTTTTCGGACACATTGCGTTTTCCAGCAGTATTTTCGGAAATCGTCACGATCAGCCCTGCCATGCGATCCGTGTTTCTGTATATCGAGGCCGTGTCCAAAAGCACCCAGCCGCTGCTGATTACGGGTGAAAGCGGGGTTGGAAAAGGTCTGATCGCACGGGCTGTCCACAACCTGAGCGGATGTACCGGGCAACTTGTGTCGGTCAATGTTGGCGGACTCGATGATGCCATGCTGACCGATACCCTTTTCGGCCACGTGAAAGGCGCTTATTCGGGTGCAGATCATGTGCGGAGCGGGATGATCGAAAAGGCCGCGCAGGGGACCCTGTTTCTGGACGAGATCGGAGACCTCAGCAACGTTTCTCAGGTCAAATTGCTGCGCCTGCTTCAGGAAGGGGATTACTATCCCCTGGGAAGCGATCAACCCAAACGGCTGAAAGCACGCGTGATCGCATCGACGCATCAAGACCTTGAAAAGCGGCAGATCCAGGGCCTGATGAGAAAAGACCTGTTCTACCGCCTACGGGCACATCATGTACACATCCCCGCATTACGGTATCGGCGGGAAGATATTGCCGTGCTTTTCGATCATTTTCTGAATGAAGCCGGTCGTGAATTTGCCAAATCTGTACCGAAAATTTCCGGCCGGATTCTGCCTCTCCTCGAAACCCACGACTTCCCCGGAAACATCCGGGAACTGCGATCGATGATATTCGATGCCATTGCCCGCTGTGCCGATGGGATGCTGACGGCCGAGCATTTCTGTCACCTGAATTCAGGGCCGGGCTGCTTCGAAAGTTCTGAACCCGGCAGTGCGGACGATCTCTTCGACACTCTGAAAACGCTTCCCACTATCCACCAGACCGTGCGCATGCTGATTCAAGCGGCTCTGAAACGGGCCAAAGGCAATCAGTCCGTTGCCGCCCAGTTTCTCGGCATTTCCCAGCCAGCCCTGAGCAAACGCCTCAAGCTCATGCAGGATGATTGATCCTGCGATCCATTTCCTCCGAAAGATAGTTTGGAGTATAACCTTCCAGCGGATAAAAGTTATAGCCTTATAATAAAAGTTATACACCCATTTCCTGCCTGCAATTCAAATCTTTCTTAAATTTCAAAAGGTTTATCGGATTCATTCTTTGGAATGCTTTTTGCTGAATGGGGGTGTCGTACGGGAACTGAAAATCTTTACCATGCAGATGGTGCGGATTTTGGTTCCGGTCCGAATATTCACCTAAAAATCTATTTCAGGGAGGTTCAATGAAAACAAAAGATGTCATGATTCAGCTTTCGGATTGTGCCCAGGTGTCTCGCGAGCAGAGCTTACAGGCCGCCTTCATCATGCTTTCCGCTGTCAGACAGAGATTTCAGGATGCCGAATTCCGTCCCCGTTTTGTCATGGTGCATGACGATAAATATCGAATTGTCGGCGTACTCCGAGGGGTCGATATGGTCCGGGCGCTGGCCAAAGGTGCCGGGAAAGATTCGATGTCTCTGTCTGGATTGATTGGCATGGCGCCGAAGATTCTTGCAGGGGATGTCATGATTCCTTATGGCGATGCAGAAAGCATCGATATCGATGATCCGGTTGAAAAAGCCATCGAAAAAATGCTCGATGGTCCCCTTCAGCACCTGCTGGTAAAAGACGGCGACACGCCGGTCGGCGTGATTCGTCTGACTGAAATTTTTGCCCGGATCAACCGAAAAGGCCTGATGGCAAATCAGGATTAGCCATTGGTTCAATCAACAAAGAGAAAAATAGGAGGTAATACGCTATGTCCCTCGATCAGACGGCTGTAATTCAAGAAACCCTTTCGGAAAAAGAAGAACAATTCGAAAAATGGCGTAATACGATCGGCCTGTTTCTGGGCCCGGTGGTGGCGCTGATTCTTTATATGATGGATATGCCCCAGCTCAGCCACAAGGCCCATATGCTGGCGGCCATACTGGGCTGGACCGTTGTGTGGTGGGTGTGTGAGCCGATACCGCTGGGCATGACCGCACTGGCCAGCTCGGTTCTGTGTGTCGTTTTCGGTGTCGAAGAGGCCAAAAAGGTGTTCGCTCCGTATGCGGACCCGATCATCTATCTGTTTCTGGGCAGCTTTATGCTGGCCGAGGCCATGGCCATTCATGGCCTGGACAAACGCTTCGCATACGGCATCATGTCGTCCAAACTCGTTGGAAACAGTACCGGCCGGATTCTGGGTGCTTTTGGTCTGATCTGCGCTTTTCTTTCCATGTGGATCAGCAATACCGCTGCCACGGCCATGATGTTTCCGATTGCACTGGGTATTGTTTATGCCATGGCCGATATCATGGCACGGCAGATGGGAAAGTCGGTCAACCCGCTCAAACTGAGATTCGGCACCGGTCTTATGTTGATGGCGGCTTATGCGGCTTCTACCGGCGGCATCGCCACACCGGTCGGAACCCCGCCGAACCTGATCGGTATTGCGTTGATCGACAAAGCCCTGGGAATAAAAATTTCTTTTTTTCACTGGATGACGTTTGCGTTGCCGTTGACGATGATCATGTGTGTCGTCCTTTTCATCATTCTGTATTTTTTACATAAACCGGAAATCGCCACACTGGAGGGCAGTCTGGAATATGTCAGCCAGGAAAAAATCAAATTGGGCAAATGGACCGCCGGACAGAGAAATGCCCTTTTCGCGTTTATGGTTACGGTCACCCTCTGGATCATTCCCGGAATTCTGGCTGTTGTATATGGGGATAAATCCGACATCGCAAAGGCCTACAACAAGATGATGCCCGAAGGTGTCGCTGCGCTGGTCGGCGCCCTGCTTCTCTTTCTTATGCCGACCAACTGGAAAAATCGGGAATTTACCATTTCCTGGAAACAGGCGATCCGGATCGACTGGGGAACCCTGCTGCTGTTCGGCGGCGGAATCACCCTGGGAACTCTCATGTTCGACTTGAAGCTGGCGGATGTGATCGGCAAAGGACTGCTTTCCATCAGCGGCGCCACCTCGACATGGGGCATCACGCTGGGGGCGATCTTCATTGCCATTCTGGTAAGTGAAACGTCTTCCAATACGGCATCAGCCAACATGGTGGTGCCGGTTATGATTGCACTGGCTCAGGCAGCCGGCGTGGACCCCATTCCACCGGCCATCGGTGCAACCCTGGGGGCAAGTTGGGGATTCATGATGCCGGTATCGACACCCCCCAATGCCATTGTGTATGGCTCCGGCATGGTTCCGATCACCAAGATGATCCGGGCCGGTATTTTATATGATATCATCGGTGGCATTGCGCTCTGGATCGGCCTTTACATTCTGCTTCCACTGGTGGGACTGAGCAAGTAACCGTTATTACGCAACCGGTGGAAATGCTCGACCGGGTTTCGAAAATAAATCCATGCAGGAATATGTTGCAAAAACGTATGTTTTAACGCATAAAAAAATAGTTTGTGCAACGTTGGGGGTGCCCGACTATAGACTTAACGTATGTCGACTGTGAATGGGAAGGTGCCGGGCGTTTTTGAATCGGCTGGCGTGGCAATAATACAAATAGGAGGTTTTTATGAGCAACTGGGCATTCGGAGGTACAATGATCATTGTCGGAATGGGCGGAACGCTGGCGGTCCTGTCACTGTTTGCCGTTTTGATGGTGGTGCTGAAGAAGATATTTCCTTACAAGGAAGAAAAAGCCAATTAACCTGATTTCATGGAGAAAAATCTGAAATGTTCGATGCGATATTAAATGGATTGAGCGGTCTCGGCGCGGGGTTTGTCCATATGCACTGGTCCAACCCGGT